>DIDB01000223.1 GCA_002417905.1 Pseudomonadaceae bacterium UBA5811 | reverse complement strand
GGACCCTGCAGCCAGGTTTCGCCACTGAGCCGGCGGTCCCGGCAGTGTTCCACCCCGGCGCTGTCCCGGTGTTTCTGCGGGCACTGGAAGTCGGTGGGGTAGAGCAGGATTTCGTGAAAGCCCTGGTACCAGTCCAGTTCCGGCAGCTCCAGCACTGGCAGCTGGGCCTGCAGGGCCAGCCGCAGGCGTTCCTCCGGAGTGGGCGCGAGGCCACCCAGTGCCGTCAGCCGCTTGTCATGCAGGAACAGCAGGCTGCGTTCCTGCAGCCGTTGCTGCCGGCCGCTGTCCAGCCCGGCCAGAACGGGCAGGCTGTCAAACAGCCGCTGCCAGGTGCCGGCCTCGACCGGCGTGTGTTTCAGGATCTGCTGCTGGCGCCACTTGCTGAAAGACCACATGGGCAAACTGTCCGGCCGGAGAAAGGCCGGTTATTGGGCCGCAGTGGCAGGCATCCTGCAAGCCTGGCGCCGGCGGTAAAGCACGCCCCAGAGCAGGCCCAGCACCGAGGCCAGCAGTGAGGCCAGCAGAATGCCCAGCTTGGCCGCAGCCAGCAGGCCGGGGTCGGCAAAGGCCAGTCCGCCGATAAAGATCGACATGGTGAAGCCGATGCCGGCCAGCAGCCCGACCAGGGCAATGCCCCCCCAGCTGACGCCAGGCGGCAGGGTACAGAGGTTCAGGCGGACCATCAGGGCACTGGCCAGCAGGACGCCCAGCGGCTTGCCCAGCACCAGCGCAAGGCTGATGCCCAGCAGCACCTGCTGGCTGCTGTCCAGACTGAGATCTGCGCCGCTCAGGCTGACCCCGGCATTGGCCAGGGCAAACAGCGGCATGATGCCAAAGGCCACCCAGGGGTGCAGGGCCAGCTGGACCCGGGTCACGGCCGGCAGCAGGTCCCGCTGGGCGCTGCGCATCCGTGCCAGCCGGGCCGCCACCTGCTCCGGGCTGCTCAGGCCGGCCTGCAGCGGGCGGGCATGCAGCTCATCCACCTCCCGCTTGACGGCATCCAGCGGGTATTCATGGGCCCGGCGCGGCAGCACCGGGGTCATCAGCCCCAGGATGACCCCGGCCAGGGTCGGGTGGGCGCCGGTTTTCAGCAGGCCAAACCAGAGCAGGGCACCGGGCAGGACATAGGCATAGGCCGGGGCCACGCCGATACCCTGCAGGGCCAGCACCAGCAGGATGCCGGCGCCGGCCACGATCAGCCCGGCGCTGTCCAGCCCGCCGGAATAGAACAGGGCGATGATCAGTACCGCCACAATGTCATCAATGATCGCCAGTGCCAGCAGAAAGATCCGCACATTGGCCGGAATACCCCGGCCAAGCAGGGCCAGCACCCCTACGGCAAAGGCAATATCCGTGGCAGTGGGAATGGCCCAGCCCTGCTGCTGCAGGGGGGCGGGATTCAGGGCCAGATAGATCAGGGCGGGCACGGCGACCCCGCCCAGCGCTGCGCCTGCCGGCAGCAGGGCCTGGCGCGGGCTGGCCAGGGCGCCCTCATGGATTTCCCGGCGGATTTCCATGCCCACCACCAGAAAAAACACCGTCATCAGGGCATCGTTGATCCAGAAGTGCAGGGACTGTTCGATCTTCAGCCCGCCAAAACCGAAAAACAGCGGGGTATGCCAGAAGTGCTCATAGGTTGCCGCCCAGGGCGAGTTGGCCCAGAGCAGGGCGATGACTGCGGCCAGCAGCAGGATGACGCCGCTGGCCGCCTCGATATGCAGAAAATGCTGGAGTGCAGAAAAAGCCCGCCCGGCCAGCAGTTCACCGGGACGGGGGGGACGCAGCAGTTGCCGGTTCATCGGCAGGTCTCCGGATGGGGCAGCCGCTGTACCGGCTGCAGGGTGGCGGCCCTGGATGGCCAGAGGCGCCATCCTGGCAGAGCCATCTGGTCTGCGGGAGCGAATTACGTTACGGCATCTTGCAGAAGGCTGTTTGTAAATAGTGTTATGACTTCGGTTATTGAAATATTTTGATAACTTTAAATTTCCCCCATTGCTAGACTACTATTAGTTAGCTCGGCAATCTTTTTGCAGTAAGAATTTGTGATAACTTTTTGAATTAAAAAGGGTATTTTTGATGGCAAGCACACTGAGTATCGCGGATTTTTTGGTAGAAACCCTGCAGTCCATAGGTATTAAGAGGGTTTATGGACTAGTTGGTGATAGCCTGAACGGAATTACTGAAGCAATCCGCCAGCGCGGGACTCCAGACTGGGTGCATGTCCGCCATGAGGAAACCGCCGCGTTTGCTGCTGCTGCCGATGCCCATCTGACGGGACAGCTGGCCGTGTGTGCCGGCTCCTGTGGTCCAGGAAATCTGCATCTGATCAATGGACTGTTCGATGCTCACCGTTCACGGCTTCCGGTACTGGCCATTGCGGCCCATATTCCCAGTGCTGAGATTGGTAGCGGTTATTTCCAGGAAACCCGGCCCCAGGAATTATTCCGTGAGTGCAGTCATTACTGTGAGCTGGTTTCGAGCCCGGAGCAGATGCCCAGAGTACTGGAAGCAGCCATTCGTGCCGCAGTAGGCCAGCGCGGGGTCGCTGTGGTGGTCATTCCGGGAGATGTGGCGCTGATGGCGTCACCACGTAAAACAGTGACGCCCGCTGCCGGGCTGTTGCCTCCTGCTCCGGTCGTGGTACCAGCGGCTGCCGAGCTGAATGCTCTGGCCAGGCTACTGAATGACTCCGGCAAGGTCACACTGCTCTGTGGCCGTGGCTGTGTAGGCGCCCACGCCGGGCTGCTGCAACTGGCCGGGAAGCTGAAAGCCCCGATGGTACATGCGCTGGGTGGCAAGGAGCATGTGGCGTACAACAATCCTTATGATGTGGGAATGACTGGTCTGATCGGTTATGCCTCGGGCTATCAGGCCATCATGGAGTGCGATACATTGCTGATGCTGGGTACGGATTTCCCTTATCGCCAGTTTTACCCAGAGCAGGCGCAGATTGCCCAGGTTGATCTGCGGCCGGAGCAGCTGGGCCGGCGCTGCAGGCTGTCCCTGGGCATTGTCGGGGATATCACCGCCACGCTGGAGGCCCTGCTGCCGGCTTTGCAGGACAAGCCGGACCGCACTCATCTGGACCGTCAATTAGCTCATTACCGGACGGTACGCCAGGAGATGGACGGGTACGCCATGGGGGTGCCTGGCCGCAAGCCGATACATCCCCAGCAGGTTGCCCATCTGCTCAGCGAGCTGGCCAGTGAGGATGCCGTGTTTACCTTTGATGTCGGTACGCCAACCATCTGGGCCGCCCGTTATCTGAAGGTTAATGGCCGGCGCCGGCTGATGGGTTCCATTGTGCACGGATCGATGGCCAATGCGCTGCCTCAGGCGATTGGCGCCCAGTCGGCCTTTCCGGACCGACAGGTCATTTCCCTGTCCGGCGATGGGGGGTTCAGCATGCTGATGGGCGATTTCATCACGCTGGTCCAGCAGAAACTGCCGGTCAAGGTGGTGGTGTTCAACAACGGAACCTTAGGTTTTGTCGAGCTGGAAATGAAGGCAGCCGGCCTGCTGGAAAGCGGTGTCGCTCTGGATAATCCCGATTTTTCCGCCATGGCCCGGGCCATGGGGGTACATGCACTGCGGGTGGAGGATCCGGGTGAGCTTGAAGGCGCCATCCGCAACATGCTGGCCCATCCTGGACCGGCGTTGCTGGATGTACGCACCAACCGCCAGGAGCTGTCCATGCCGCCTAAAATTGAGCTCTCCCAAGCCAAAGGTTTCAGCCTTTATGTGCTGAAAGCTGTGCTGGGAGGGCAGGGCAACGAAGTGGTTGAACTGGCCAAGACTAACCTGTTGCGCTGAAAGTGGATTGATCATGAAAATTGGACTGTTCATTCCCTGTTTTATCAATGCATTCTTCCCGGAGGTTGGTATTGCCAGCCTTGAGCTGCTGGAGCGATTCGGGCTGGATGTGCACTACCCGCCCGACCAGACCTGCTGCGGCCAGCCCATGGTCAACAGCGGCTATCATGCAGAGGCGGCCGCCACTGAAGCGCTGTTTGTCCGCAACTTTGCCGGATTTGACTATGTGGTGGCTCCTTCCGGCAGTTGCGTGCACCAGGTCCGTGAGCGGATGACCTCCGTGGAGCAGAGCGATGAGGTACGCCAGGTGCGGGGTAAAACCTATGAGCTGGTGGAGTTCCTGCATGACGTACTGAAAGTCAGCGACTTCCCATGGGCTGAATTCCCCCACCGGATCGGCTATCACAACAGTTGCAATACCCTGCGCGGTCTGGGTCATGCCAGCCCCTCGGAGCTGCATGGTCCGCACTTTTCAAAACCACTGGCCCTGCTGGAAAAAGTCCGGGGCATCAAGATTGTCCAGCCGGCCCGGCCTGATGAGTGCTGTGGTTTTGGTGGCACGTTTTCCGTAACGGAACCGGCGGTTTCCGTACAGATGGGCCGGGATAAAGTACATGACCACCTGCAGGCCGGTGCTGAATATGTCGTCTCGGCAGACAGTTCTTGTCTGATGCACCAGAAGGGGTGTGCCCGGCGTGAAAACAGCCCGCTCAAATTCATCCATATTGCCCAGATCCTGAATGGAGCCCGTGCATGATCGCGCAGCCGTCTTCTTCCACCAGTACTGCTCATGAAGCACAGCCCCGGGGGGCACACAGGGTCCGGGAGGGCCAGCGGATCAACCATGCCGAGGCGGCCGAACGCTTTCTGCAGGCACCGGCCCATCTGGCTTTCCATGACCACCGTCTCTGGGAGCTGCGCCAGAAGCGGGATGCTGAAATGCAGCAGATTGATGAATGGGAGGAGCTGCGGGCACTGGCCTCAGCCATCAAGGAACACACCCTCGGGCGGCTGGATGAGTACCTGGAACAGTTTGAGGCGGCCGCTCTGGCCAATGGTGCCCAGGTACACTGGGCTGCGGATGCGGCAGAGCATAACCGGGTTGTCCAGGGCATCCTGCAGGACCATGGCGCCCGGCAGCTGATCAAGAGCAAGTCAATGCTCACGGAAGAGTGTGGTTTGCGTGATCACCTGAAAGCGGCCGGAATCGAGGTGATTGAAACGGACCTGGGCGAGCGTATCCAGCAGCTGGATAATGAAGACCCCAGCCATGTGGTGGTTCCGGCCGTGCACAAGCTGCGTACGGATGTAGCCCGGGTATTTGCCGAGCATCTGGGGTCGGACCCGGAGAATGCGGATCCGCATTATCTTGCCGAATGCCAGCGGGAAGCGACCCGGCCGCTGATCCTTGAGGCTGATGCCGGGATGACCGGTGCGAACTACGCCATTGCCGAAACCGGCGGTTTTGTGGTGTGTACCAATGAAGGTAATGCGGACCTGTCTGCCAATGTGCCGGGGCTGCATATTGCCAGCATCGGCATCGAGAAGCTGATTCCCCGGACAGAACATCTTGGAGTATTTGTCCGGCTGTTGTCCCGTTCGGCACTGGGCTCGCCGATTACCCAGTACACCTCGCATTTCCGGGCACCCCGTCAGGGTGGTGAGCTGCATATCGTGCTGGTGGATAATGGCCGCTCCGCCCGGCTGGGTATGGAGGCATTCTGGCCATCCCTGAAGTGCATCCGCTGCGGAGCCTGCATGAACACCTGTCCGGTATACCGGCGTAGTGGTGGTCTCTCTTATGGCGCCACCTATTCGGGGCCCATTGGTCTGGTGCTTGATCCAACGTTTGACCGTCATAAATACAGCAATCTGCCGTTTGCCTCGACCATGAACGGTTCATGTGCCAATGTCTGCCCGGTCAAAATTAATCTGCACGAGCAGATTTTCAACTGGCGCAAGGTGCTGGCCCGGGAAAATGAGCTGGGGACTGGCAAAAATCTGGCCATGGCCAGCGCTGGACAGATTCTGTCCAGCCCGGCACTGTTTCGTGCCACTTTGGCCACCCTCAGCCTGGCCATCAAACACCTGCCGCATTTTGCCCTCTATAACCGGCTGAATGCCTGGGGACAGGGCCGGGACATTCCCGAATCACCCCCTTACAGCTTTTATCAGTGGTATCAGCGTAACCGGGGAGAGCAGCCATGAGCAGCCGCGAATCTATCCTGAATACCGTGCGGGCCCATCGCCGCCCGGATCATGTCCTGCCAGAGGTGCCCCTGTTCGGGCATGCGGATCCGGAGGCCATGATTGTACGCTTTGCAGAAAACCTGCAGCGAATGGGAGGAAGGCTGCTGGAAAAGGGTCCTCCAGAGCAGTCATTGGCGGCATTGCAAACCCTGCTGGCCAAACACCAGGTGATCTGTTCCAGGGTGCCGGAAGTTGCCGGCAACCGGGTCCTTTCGGGGGATGAGCTTCCGGCCACCCTGCATGATGTGGACGTGGCGGTGCTGCGGGCTGCCTTTGGTGTGGCGGAAACCGGTTCGGTTGCTTTTTCGGAGCAGGAGCTGGGCATCAATGCCCTGGCTTATCTGGCCCAGCATCTGGTGGTACTGCTGGATCCGGCCGGGATCGTGGAAAACCTGCACCATGCCTTTCACCGGCCGGAATATGCCAGCCGGCGTTATACCGTGCTGCACTCCGGGCCGTCTGCCACGGCGGACATCGAAGGGGTGCTGATCCAGGGAGCCCAGGGCGTCCGCTCCCTCAGCGTGCTGCTGCTGGAGGAGTGCCCGCCCCGGTTGTGACTCCACCTGCTTCCATAAGGTCAGGTAGTGCCTGCAGCCAATCCATGAATGCGATGGCATGGGCGCTGGGCCGCAGGTGGCGTGGCCAGGCCAGGTAGTAGCTGTACTGGCCGGGTAACGCCAGTCCGAACAGGCGGACCAGCCGGCCAGCGCGCAGATCATGGTTAACCAGAACACTCTGGCCGAGGGCAATGCCCTGGCCTTCAAGGGCAGCCTGTGTCAGCAGGCCGGCATCCGGGTAATAGGCCCCGCCGGCTTCTGGCAGGGGGCTGATGCCTGCCATGGCCAGCCAGGCGGGCCACTCATCATGCTCAAGGTGCAGCAGACGTTGTCCGGTCAGGGCTTCAGGACCCGGAAGCGGGCCGTGCTTGGCAAGGTAGGACGGACTGCAAACCGGGAATAGCAGGGTGCTTATCAGGTGTCTGGCATACAGGCCTGGCCAGTTGCCGCCACCGTAGCGGATCGCCAGATCAATTTGCTGGCCCGCCAAGTCCAGCAGCGTGTTGCTGGTGGACAGGCGGATCTCGATTTCCGGCCAGCGGCGCTGGAAGTGGATCAGGCGGGGTACCAGCCAGCGGCTGGCAAAAGCCGGGGTAGTGGCCAGATTCAGTTCCCTGCGCCGGCTGCGTAGCAGATGGCCAGTAGCATGGCGGATCTGGCCGAGAGCTTCGCGCACGGACTCAGCATAGGCAGTACCTGCCGGAGTCAGTTGTACGGTGTGGGGACCGCGCAGGAAAAGCCGGGTCTCGAAGAAGTCTTCCAGCTTGCGCACCTGCTGGCTGATCGCCGCCGGCGTTACTGCCAGTTCCCGGGCTGCCAGCGCAAAGCTGCTGTGGCGGGCAGCACTTTCAAAGCAGCGCAGGCTGCCGAGCGGGGGCAGTTCATCGGTCATGCATATGGCTCCCACATTAGCAAATCTTACGCTAGCGCCAGTAATCATCGTTTGTCAAAAACACTGGTGCCGGACAGACTCCCATGCGGAAAGCGGACGGGCATTCCCGGCCGGTAACAGGGGAGAAAGAGATGGATTACATCGATATTCCCGGGATCAGTGTCCCGG
>DIDB01000170.1 GCA_002417905.1 Pseudomonadaceae bacterium UBA5811 | reverse complement strand
GCTGGACCGGGAGGCCATGGCCGGCTGGCTGGAGGCACTGCGCAATGTCGAGCTGTCCGAACTGGATGTCAATGACCTGGGCAGCTGGCCGGCCCCGGTCAAGGTCCTATGTGGCCTGCTGCTGTTCGGTCTGGTGCTGTTTCTCGGTTACAGCCTGGACCTGCAGCCCATGCAGGAAACGCTGGAGCAGAAAACCATGGAGGAGGAGACACTCCGCCAGCAGTTTTCCCGCAAGGCCTTCCAGGCGTCCAGCCTGGAGGCCTACCGGGAGCAGATGGGCGAGATCGAGACCTCCTTTGAGGTGCTGCTGCGCCAGTTGCCCAGTGATACCGAGGTCCCCGGCCTGCTGGAGGATATTACCCGGACCGGGCTGGAGAGTGGCCTGACCTTTGAGGAAATCCGCCTGCAGCCGGAAGTGGTCCAGCAGTATTATGTCGAGCTGCCGATCCGGATCACGGTGACCGGGGCATACCATGACCTGGCCACCTTTGCCAGTCAGGTAGCCAGTCTGCCCAGGATCGTGACCCTGCATGATTTCGAGATCAAACCGCTCAGCCAGGCGTTCAATGCCAAGTTGCGGATGAGCATCCTCGGCAAGACTTACCGTTACAACGAGAGGGGTCCGAAGAAATGAAGGGCCCAGGTTTCTGGCTGGCTGTTTTGGCGGCCCTGCTGCTGGCCGGCTGCGGGGGCGGTCAGGATTACCCCGACCAGCAGGCCTGGATGGCGGGGGTGCGGGCCAAACCCAAAGGCCGGATTGAACCCCTGCCGGTTTTTCCACCCTATGAGCCCTTTACCTACACCGCCTCCGGGCTGCGCAGTCCTTTTACCCCGCCGGAGCGGGCCGAGCTGGCCCGGAAACAGCAGGGCACGAAGCGGGTGCATCCGGATGAAAGCCGGGTCAAGCAGTTTCTGGAGGGCTTCAATATCGAAGATTTCATTATGGTGGGCACCCTGGCCGACCAGCGGGGTATTTGTGCCCTGATCCGCGGAGCGGGCGGGATACACCGGGTCCGGACGGGTGATTATCTGGGCCGCAATGACGGCCGGATTGTGGACATTGACGAGTCCCGGATCGGGGTGGTCGAGATCATTCCGGATGGTGAAGGGGGCTGGCTGGAGCGGCCCCGTGAGCTGCCGCTGAAAGAGAGTTCCCGGTAGGCTGCCCGAGGGTGGGCCTGTTTTTCTGGATTCAGGAACGGACGTTGTTATGAACATCCACGGATTGCGCGTAGCCCTGGCGCTTCAGATGATTCTGCTGGCTTCCCTGGCGGAGGCCGCCAGCCTTGATGCGCTGGACGTGGCGGCCCTGCCAGGTGGACGGGTCGAGCTGAAGCTGGCCCTGGACCAGGCCATTCCCCTCCCGAAAAGTTACAGCATTGACCAGCCGGCACGGATTGCCCTGGACCTGCCGGGGGTCAGCAGCCACCTGACGGAGCAGCGGCGCGAGCTGGGGCTGGGCAATGTACGCAGTGTCTCGGTGGTGGAGGCTGACCAGCGGACCCGGGTCATCATCAACCTGAACCAGCGGATGCCCTACCGGCTGCGCACCGAGGGGCGCTACCTGTATGTACTGATCGGTGATGACCCGGGGACGGGCACGTCGGTCTATGCCGCGCCCCGGCCCAGTACCCTGCTGCCGGCCCAGTCCGCACTGGCCAGGCCCGCCGGCCGGGCCATCAGTGATATTGATTTCCGGCGGGGAGAGGATGGCTCCGGCAATGTGATCATCAGCCTGTCCGGGGCTGACATGAATCCGAAAATCGAGGAGCAGGGCGGCAGGATCCTGGTGCATTTTGACCAGACCTTTCTGCCGGAGCCGCTGCGGGTGCAGCTGGATGTGGTGGACTTTGCCACGCCGGTCAAACTCATCAACGCCAGTACCGAGGGTGGCGGCGTGCGGATTGCCATCGAGCCGGAGGGCCGCTACGAGTACCTGGCTCTCCAGGCAGAAAACCGGCTGACTGTCAGCGTCAAGCCGGTCAGTGCCCAGCAGGCCGCCCGGCAGGATGCCGAGCACCCGGTGTACAAGGGCGAGAAACTGTCGCTGAATTTCCAGGACATTGATGTGCGCTCGGTGCTGCAGATTATTGCCGACTTTACCGGGCTGAATCTGGTGGCCAGTGATACGGTGCAGGGCAGCATTACCCTGCGCCTGCAGAATGTGCCCTGGGACCAGGCCCTGGACCTGATCCTGAAAACCAAGGCCCTGGACAAGCGCCAGGTGGGCAATGTCCTGCTGGTGGCGCCGGCGGACGAAATTGCAGCCCGGGAGCGTCAGGAGCTGGAAGCCCAGAAGCAGCTGCGCGAGCTGGCTCCGCTGCGTCGTGAGGTGATGCAGGTCAACTACGCCAAGGCTGCGGATATTGCCAGGCTGTTCCAGTCCGTAGCAGAAAATGGGGCAACCAGCAGCGGAGCGGATAACCGGGGCTCCATTGCGGTGGATGAGCGGACCAACAACATCATCGCCTACCAGACCCAGGAGCGGCTGGATGAACTGAGGCGCATCATTGCCCAGCTGGATATACCGGTCCGCCAGGTGATGATCGAGGCGCGGATTGTTGAGGCGACCGTGGACTTTGACAAAGCCATTGGTGTGACCTGGAGCGGCGGCAAAACCAGCGGCAATTTTGTCACCGGCGGCTCCGGAGGCGACCTGACCCAGACCAGCAGTGCCAGCAGCGCATCCGGAACCTTTGTGGATCTTGGCGCAACGGGGGCGACCTCGACACTCGGTCTGGGCTTTGTCACCAATAACGCCATCCTGGACCTTGAGCTGACCGCCATGGAAAAAAGCGGCCAGGGTGAGGTTATTTCCCAGCCCAAGGTGGTTACCGCCGACAAGGAAACCGCCAAGATTCTCAAGGGCGCCGAGATTCCCTACCAGCAGGCCAGTTCCAGCGGGGCGACCTCCACCCAGTTCAAGGAGGCGGCCCTGTCGCTGGAGGTTACGCCGCAGATCACCCCGGATGACCGGATCATCATGGAGGTCCGGGTCAACAAGGATGCGCCTGACTACTCCAACGCCCTGAACGGGGTGCCACCGATTGATACCAACCAGGTGAATGTCAAGGTGCTGGTCAATGATGGCGAGACCATCGTGATCGGCGGGGTCTTTTCCAATACCCAGCAGAAAACCGTGGAGCGGGTTCCTTTTCTGGGCAGCCTGCCGCTGATTGGCCGGCTGTTCCGCAATGACACGGTGACTAACACCAAAGAAGAGTTGCTGATCTTCCTGACACCCCGGATCCTGAACTATCAATCCATTGCAGTAAGGCAGTAATCCGGCGTGCGTAACAACATCATTCTGGTCGGCCCGATGGGCACGGGCAAAAGCACTATCGGCCGGCTGCTGTCCAAAGAGCTGAGGTTGCCCTTCCGTGATTCGGACCGGGAAATCGAGCTGCGGACCGGGACCAATATTCCCTGGATCTTTGACGTGGAGGGCGAGCAGGGCTTCCGCGAGCGGGAACAGGCCATGCTGGCCGAGCTCTGCCAGACGACAGGACAGGTGCTGGCCACCGGGGGCGGGGCGGTGCTGCGCGAGGAAAACCGGAAAATCCTGCGGGAGGGTGGCTCGGTGGTCTACCTGTGCACCTCGGTGGACCAGCAGCTGGAGCGTACCGCCCGGGACCGCAACCGGCCCCTGCTGCAGACAGGGGATCCCCGCCAGATACTGACCGGACTGCTGGCCATCCGTGATCCGCTGTACCGGGAGGTAGCCGATATTGTGGTGGATACTGACGGCCGGCCGCCCCGGCTGGTGGTGGACGAGATCATCAGCCGGCTGCCGGTGCGGCCCGGGCATGAACCGGCCGGGCACTCTGCGTTATCCTAGTGCTTTTGCGTGCCGGGGAGCCTATGCAGTCTCTAAGTGTTGATCTGGGGGAGCGCAGTTATCCCATCTACATTGGCCAGCAGCTGCTGGATGATTCCACGCTGCTGGCCCGGCATATTGCCGGCCGCCAGGTGGCGGTGGTCACCAATGACACGGTGGCGCCGCTGTATGCCCAGCGTCTGGAGGCTGCTCTGGCCGGATTTGCGGTAACCCGGATCGTGCTGCCAGATGGCGAGGCCTACAAAAACTGGCAGACCCTGCAGCGGATTTTTGATGGCCTGCTGGAGGCCCGCCATGACCGGCGAACGACCGTGATGGCCCTGGGGGGCGGCGTGATCGGGGATATGGCCGGGTTTGCCGCGGCCTGTTACCAGCGTGGCGTGGAC
>DIDB01000131.1 GCA_002417905.1 Pseudomonadaceae bacterium UBA5811 | reverse complement strand
AGCACCCCGAGCACGATATACATGGTGATGACCGCGGCAAGGATCAGCCACAGGGTACTGGACAGCGATGCCTGGAAAGCTTCGGCCGCGCCCTGGAAGTGGCTCTGGATACCCAGCGGCAAGCCTATCTCCTGCTCCACCTGACGGATGACCTCCACGGCCTGGCCCAGCGATACCCCGCGGGCCAGGTTGAACGAGAAAGTCACGGCCGGAAACTGGCCGATATGATTGACCAGCAGCGGGCTGGCCCGCTCCTCCAGATGGGCCAGCGCAGACAGCCGGATCTGCTGGGTGCTGGTGGTGGTGCCCAGCGTACTGCTGGTGGATGCGCCGGCCCCCACACCGCGGCTGGTGGTCGTGGTTGCCGTACCAACGCTGCCACTGCTGTTGCGGGTACCCTCGACAAAAATCTGCTGCAGCAGCGCAGGTCCCAGTGTGGTGTTGCCAGCCGCCTCCAGCACCACCCGGTACTGGCTGGCCTGGGTATAAATGGTGGAAATCTGCCGCTGGCCAAAGGCGTCATACAGTGCATCCACGATGTTGGCCACCGAGACCCCCAGCCGGGACGCCTCATCCCGGTCAATCACCAGATAAGCCTGCAGCCCCCGGCTCTGCAGGTCGGTGGCCACATCGGTCAGTTCCGGTCTTGCCCTGAGGGCCTGCAGCAGCCGGGCCGTCCACTGCTCCAGCAGGTCATTGTCCGGGGTTTCCAGGGTGAACTGGAACTGGGTACGGCTGACCCGGTCTTCCACACTCAGATCCTGTACCGGCTGCAGGTACAGGCTGATACCCGGCACCGTGGCCACCTGCTCCCGCAGCCGGTCAATAACCTGGCTGGCCGTGACCTCCCGCCCGGCATAGGGCTTGAGGTTGATCAGCAGCCGGCCGCTGTTCAGGGTGGTGTTATCGCCATCCACCCCGATATAGGAGGTCAGGCTGTCCACTGCCGGATCAGCCAGCACCACCCGGGCAATCGCCTGCTGGCGCTCGCTCATCGCCGCAAAGGAAACCGACTGGGGCGCCTCGGTAATGCCCTGGATGGCACCGGTGTCCTGGATCGGGAAAAAGCCCTTGGGCACCAGCAGGTAGAGAACGACTGTCAGTCCCAGGGTGCCCAGTGCCACCAGCAGGGTCAGCCACTGGTGGCGCAGCACCCAGCCCAGCGCATGGCCATAGCCCCGGATCAGCCGGGCGACCCAGTCCTGCTCATGATCCGGCGCGGCGGGCCGCAGCAGCCGGGCACACATCATCGGCGTCAGGCTGAGGGAAACGGCCAGCGAAATCAGGATGGAAACGGCCAGGGTCACCGCAAACTCCCGGAACAGCCGCCCCACCACGTCCTGCATGAACAGCAGCGGAATCAGCACGGCAATCAGGGAAAAGGTCAGGGATATCAGGGTAAAGCCGATCTGGCGGGCCCCTTTCAGCGCCGCCTGCAGCGGTTTTTCGCCCTCCTCGATATGCCGGGCAATGTTTTCCAGCATCACGATGGCATCGTCCACCACAAAGCCGGTGGCAATGGTCAGGGCCATCAGGGTCAGGTTATTCAGCGAAAAGCCCAGCAGCTGCATCACGGCAAAGGTCCCGATCAGCGACAGCGGCACGGCTACCGAGGGAATCAGGGTGGCGGACAGGCGCTTGAGAAACACCAGGGTGACCAGGACCACCAGCCCGACGGCCAGCAGCATTTCATGCTGTACATCCCCAATAGCCGCGCTGATGGTCTGGGTCCGGTCCGTCAGGATCTGCACATCCAGCCCGGCGGGCAGGCTGGCCAGTACCTCGGGCAACAGCGCCTTGATCCGCCGGACCACTTCAATCACGTTGGCTCCCGGCTGGCGCTGGATGTTCAGCAGCACGGCCGGCTGCCGGTTGGCCCAGGCGGCCAGCCGGGCATTTTCTGCCCCGTCGCTGATACTGGCCACATCCTGCAGGCGCAGTGCGGCGCCATTCTGGTAATCCAGCAGCAGCCGGGCATATTCCTCCGGGGAGCGCAGCTGGTCATTGGCATCCAGGGTCGACAGCCGGGTTGGTCCGTCAATGCTGCCCTTGGGCTGGTTGATATTGGATTCATCAATCAGGGTGCGGATATCCGCCAGCGACAGGTTTTTGGCCGCCAGAGCCTCGGTATTGACCCGGATGCGGACCGCCGGACGCTGGCCACCGGCAATGCTGACCATGCCCACCCCGTTGATCTGCGCCAGCTTCTGCGCCATGCGGGTATCCACCAGATCGTAAATCCGGGTCAGTGGCAGGGTTGCCGAGGTAATCGCCAGGGTCAGTACCGGGGTATCCGCCGGGTTGACCTTGTTATAGACCGGCGGCGCTGGCAAATCCTGGGGCAGCAGGTTGTCTGCCGCATTGATCGCGGCCTGCACCGACTGCTCGGCCACATCCAGCGGCACTTCCAGATTGAAGCGCAGGGTAATCACCGAGGCGCCGCCCGAGCTGGTCGAGGCCATCTGGCTGAGACCGGGCATCTGGCCGAACTGCTTTTCCAGTGGCGCCGTCACCACGCTGGTCATGACTTCGGGACTGGCCCCCGGATACAGGGTCAGCACCCGGATGGTCGGGTAGTCCACCTGGGGCAGCGCCGCCACCGGCAGCATCCTGTACGCCATCAGCCCGGCGATAAAAATCGCCACCATCAGCAGGCTGGTGGCTACCGGCCGCAGGATAAAAATCCGCGACAGGTTCATGATGCGGGCGACGCCGGGCTGGCCTTTCCGTCCGGCTCCGCCGGAGTCGCCACGACCTCAACCTTGCCACCCTCGCGCAGCCGGTCACTGCCCTCCAGTACCACCTGCTCGCCCGCCTTGAGGACTCCGGAGTAGACGCGCACGAAGGTCAGCTTGCCCAGGTGCGGGTCCGAGGCGATCTTGAAGGCCAGCACCGACAGCGGGTCCTCGTCGACGGGGCGGCGCTCCAGCTCGACGTCCTCATCGCCGGGCTTGAAGCCCACGATGGCCGGGACGTCCTCGGGGGAGGGCAGGTAGTCGACGATGGCTGTCTCTTATACCCCTCTGACCCTGCCGACTAAGATCACAGTGTTCTTTTCCGCGTTCCCCCCATCCTTACACCTATTCCTCACCTACCTCTCCCTCCTCCCTTCCCCCCCTTCTCCTCACTCACATCTCGCTATCCCCTCATCCCTACCTCCCTCCT
>DIDB01000040.1 GCA_002417905.1 Pseudomonadaceae bacterium UBA5811 | reverse complement strand
GGACTGGAGCTGCCGGATATGATCTTCAACGGTCCGGGTCCGCTGGAGCAGGCCGGCATCGTTGGCAATCTGGATATTCAGGCCGGGCCGGGCATTCAGCTCCAGAATCAGTGGGCCGTGCTGCTGGTCAAGCACCATGTCCACGCCGATATACCCCAGTCCGCACAGTTCATGGCAGCGGGCGGCCAGCAGCATGAAGTGCTCCCAGCCGGGAATCTGCAGGCCATCAATCTGCTGGGCAGTGTCCGGATGATGGCTGATCCGGCGGTTCTGCCAGGTGCCCTGCAGGGTGATACCGCTGGCCAGGTCCACGCCGGCCCCGATGGCGCCCTGGTGCAGGTTGGCCTTGCCGGAGGACTGGCGGGTCGGCAGGCGCAGCATGGCCATGACCGGATAGCCAAGCAGCACGATGATGCGGATGTCGGGAACACCTTCGTAGCTGATGCGCCTGAACAGTGGGTCAGGGCGTACCCGGTATTCGATCAGGGCCCGGTCGCGCAGGCCACCCAGCGAATACAGGCCCGTCAGGATGCTGGAAATCTGGTACTCAAGTTCTTCATGGGCCATGACCTGGCCAGAAAGGGTTCTGTAACTGTCTCCGAAGCGGTCGGCAATCACCAGAATGCCGTCACCGCCAGCGCCCTGGGCAGGCTTGATCACGAAATCGGGGTGGCCGGCGATGATTGCTGGCAGCCGGTCGATGTCTTTTTCCGTTTCGATGATGCCGTACAGCCCGGGGCACTGGATACCGGCTGCCATTGCCCGCTGTTTGGTCAGGATCTTGTCATCCACCAGCGGGTAAAAGCTGCGCCTGTTGTAGTTGAGTACATAGTCGGCGTTACGGCAGTTGATGCCCATGACGCCCCGGGCGCGCAGGGCCTGCCATGTCCTGATCAGACCGGGCATGGGTTACTCCTTGACCAGTGCCTTGAAGCGGAGCAGCTCGGTCAGCCGGTAGCCCCGGTAACGGCCCAGGGCCAGCATCAGGCTGACCATGACCAGCAGGGTGCCCGGAAAGGTAAAGATAAAATAAACCAGCGGGGGAATGTTCATTAGCAGATAGGCCAGACTGCCGGAAAACAGGGTGCCCAGTGCAATCCGGAAGGCCTGGCTGCCGCCCCGTTCTTCCCAGGTGACTGACAGTCGCTCAATGGTCATGGTCAGGATCACCATGGGGAACAGGGATACGGACAGGCCGCTTTCCAGTCCGAGTTTGTGGCTGAGCAGGCTGATGGCCGCAATCAGGATCACGACAAATGTCAGCACGACTGACAGGCGGGGCAGCATCTGCAGTTTCAGGTGCTCAAGGTAGGAGCGCAGGCTGAGCCCCATGGCGGTAATCAGCGAAAACAGCAGGATTCCGGATAACAGCCGGGTTTCCCGGAATGCCATGGCAATCAGTACCGGGGTAAAGGTACCGAGGGTCTGGATGCCGATGACGTTGCGCAGGATCAGGATCAGCAGTACGCCGACGGGGATCATGATCATAATCTGGTAGGTCTGCTGGGTTTCCAGGGGCAGGCCGTACAGTGAATACTCAAAAAAACGGGCGTTGCTGTTCTGGTCAGTCAGCTGGGCCAGCCGGATGGCATTGATCTCGCTGTTGTTCAGGGTAAAGCGGACGCTGGCTTCTTTGCCACCCTCGATCCCCAGAAGCGGGTGGTCACCGTGCCACCAGACCAGCCGGTCAGCGGGCAGACCCTGTTCGCCACTCAGCGGATTGAAGTACAGCCAGTTCCGGCCATTGAAACTGCGGATCCAGAGCTCGGGTACCTGCTGCGGCTGTCCGCTGGCCAGACGCAGGGTAAACACCCGCTCGATGGGCACATGAGCCAGTGACAGCAGGGTTTCGATGATGTTTACCCTGTTGCTGGTGCTGGTATCGCCATTCAGCAGTAACCGTACATTTTCATCCGCCGTGTTGCTGGTCAGGCGGATGACCTCACTGATCAGGGTTTCCACATCGGCTGAATGCTGCCGGGCGGGCTGCACCAGGGCTTCGGCGGCCGCTTTTTCCACACCCCGCAGCGGGACGGCTTCCCGGAAGACGGGGCCGCTGGCCGGAGAGAGGGGCTCACTGCTGCCATGATAGCGCCGGGTCATGGTCAGCCGGTAATACAGGGTCTGCTGTCCTCTGGCCCGGCGGGCAGACCAGGTGACCCGCCGGTTGCCCTCGTTGCGACTGACACTGACGCCGTAACTGTTGGAGATAAAGCTTTCGTTCAGGCTGGCGAAGTTCTGGTTCAGCGGTGGGACATACATCTGGACCTTGACGGGGCCCTTGCCGGTGGCCACGAATTCGATCCGGGTATCGATATTCCACAGGTCATCTGTCTCATCTTCGCGGAGCGGAATGCCCAGAACCAGAATCTGGTACAGCGTGATGCCCAGGCCAAGACTGGCCAGCAGGCCGGTCAGGACTTTCAGATGCAGATTCAGTGAACGCATGAACCGGATTACCCGTAACAGCCCTGACAGGCCAGGAGAGGAGCACGCCTGCCCGGGAACCGGACGGGCGCACGAAGCAATGACGAGCTATTCTACCACTGGCCTGGGAGGCCCGGCGACAGAGCGGCTGTTCCGGAAGATTGTCGACAATAGTCGTAACGGCTATTGACGTACAGGCCGAAAATTTCTAGATTCAGCCGTAACTTATGCGGCGGATTGTCAACAATAATATGAGCCGGGTTGCTGATCAGCTGCTGTTCAGCCCAGTTGAAGAGGGCGGAACCCTGTCCGAACATGTGTTCCGGCAGATCCAGGGCGCCATTGTGCGGGGCGAGATTCCGCCCGGGGCCAAGATTTCCGAGCCGGAACTGGCCAAAACTTATGGCATCAGCCGGGGACCATTACGTGAGGCCATTCACCGTCTGGAGGGCCAGCGGTTGCTGGTGCGGGTGCCCCATGTGGGCGCCAGGGTGGTCTCGTTGTCTCAGGCCGAGCTGATTGAGCTCTATGAAATCCGTGAATCCCTGGAAGGGATGGCCTGTCGGCTGGCTGCGACCCGGATGCCGGTTGCTGAAATCGACGAGCTGCGCCGGGTACTGGATACCCATGAGCGGGATGCTGCGTTTCAGGCCGGAGTGGGTTATTACCAGCAGGAAGGGGATTTTGACTTTCACTACCGGATCATCCGGGGTTGTGGTAACAGCACCTTGGCCAAAATGCTCTGCGACGAGCTCTATCAGCTGGTACGCATGTACCGTATCCAGAATTCTGCAACACCCAACCGGCCCCGTCAGGCGTTCCAGGAGCATCATCGCATTCTGGATGCCATCGCCGAGCGAGACGGCGAGCTGGCCGAGCTGCTGATGCGGCGGCATATCGCGGCATCAAAATGCACTATCGCGCGCCGTTTTGATGGCGCACCCGTTCCCCAGAACACCACGCAATGAGGTAAGTCATGACCAAGAAGACTCCTGGCCAGCTGTTCCGCGAAGCCATCGCCAACGAGCATCCGCTGCAGGTGATTGGTGCCATCAACGCCAACCATGCGCTGCTGGCCAAACGCGCCGGCTTCAAGGCGATCTACCTGTCCGGTGGTGGTGTGGCTGCCGGCTCGCTGGGCCTGCCGGATCTGGGCATCAACACCCTGGATGATGTGCTCACCGACGTGCGTCGTATCACTGATGTTTGCGACCTGCCGTTGCTGGTGGACATCGATACCGGTTTCGGGCCGAGCGCTTTCAACATTGAGCGTACCGTTAAAAGCCTGATCAAGGCTGGTGCCGCAGCGGCTCATATTGAAGACCAGGTGGGTGCCAAGCGTTGTGGCCACCGTCCGGGCAAGGAAATCGTTTCCTGCGAAGAAATGGCTGATCGCGTTCGGGCGGCTGCCGGGGCCAAGACGGATCCGGACTTTTTCCTGATTGCCCGCACGGATGCCATTCAGGCGGAGGGTGTGGATGCGGCCATCGAGCGCTGCCAGCGTTATGTTGAGGCTGGCGCGGATGGCATCTTTGCCGAGGCGGCTTATGACCTGCCGACCTACAAGCGTTTTGTTGAAGCCCTGAATGTGCCGGTGCTGGCCAATATCACCGAGTTTGGCGCAACGCCGCTGTTCTCGCGGGAAGAGCTGGCCTCGGTTGGCGTGGCCATCCAGCTTTATCCGCTATCTGCCTTCCGGGCTGCCAACAAGGCGGCTGAAGCGGTGTATACCGCGATCCGCCGTGATGGCCACCAGAAAGAAGTCATTGACCTGATGCAGACCCGCACCGAGCTGTACGATCGCATTGGTTACCATGCTTTCGAGCAGAAGCTCGACGCCCTGTTCGCGGCAGGCAAGAAGTAACCGGACGTCGGCTGCGCATCGCGCAGCCGGTGGAAAAAACTGACAAGCAACCGGATTGGATGAGGATATACCCCAGATGAGCACGACCGGCGAAACCACCCAAGCCCCCGGCTTCAAACCCAAAAAATCCGTAGCCCTGAGCGGTACTGCCGCCGGCAATACCGCTCTGTGTACCGTGGGCCGCAGCGGTAACGACCTGCACTACCGTGGCTATGACATTCTTGATGTTGCCACTACCTGCGAATTTGAAGAAATCGCCCACCTGCTGGTGCATGGCAAACTGCCGACCGTTTCCGAACTGGCCGGTTACAAGGCCAGGCTCAAGTCCCTGCGTGGCCTGCCGGCTGGTGTAAAAGCGGCTCTTGAGCAGTTGCCGCCTTCGGCTCACCCGATGGACGTAATGCGTACGGGCGTATCCGTGCTCGGCTGCCTGTCGCCGGAAAAAGACGATCATAACCATCCGGGTGCCCGTGATATTGCCGATAAGCTGATGGCCTGCCTGGGTTCCATGCTGCTGTACTGGTATCACTTCAGCCACAACGGCAAGCGCATTGAAGTGGAAACCGACGATGACTCCATCGGTGGTCACTTCCTGCACCTGCTGCACGGTGTTGCCCCCCGGGACTCCTGGGTACGGGCCATGCATACCTCGCTGATCCTCTACGCGGAGCATGAGTTCAATGCTTCGACCTTCACCTCCCGGGTGATTGCTGGCACCGGCTCGGACATGTACTCCTGCATCACCGGCTCGATCGGCGCGCTGCGCGGTCCCAAGCACGGCGGTGCCAACGAGGTGGCTTTCGAGATCCAGAAGCGTTACGACAATCCGGAAGAGGCCGAGGCGGATATCCGCGCCCGCGTTGAGCGCAAGGAAGTGGTTATCGGCTTTGGCCATCCGGTGTATACCGTTGCCGACCCGCGCAACAAGGTCATCAAGGAAGTGGCCCGCGAGCTGAGCGTCGAGCAGAACAATACCAAGATGTACGACATTGCTGAACGGCTTGAGAGCGTGATGTGGGAAATCAAGAAGATGTTCCCCAACCTCGACTGGTTCAGTGCCGTCAGCTACCACATGATGGGCGTGCCCACTGCCATGTTCACCCCGCTGTTCGTGATTGCCCGGACTTCCGGCTGGTCGTCGCACGTTATCGAGCAGCGTGTTGACGGCAAGATCATCCGTCCGAGCGCCAACTATGTTGGCCCGGAAAACCTCAAGTTCGTCCCGCTCCGGGAGCGCCAGTAACATGAATACCCAGTATCGCAAATCCCTGCCCGGTACTTCGCTGGATTACTTTGATACCCGTGAAGCGGTTGAGGCCATCCAGCCCGGCGCCTACGACCGGCTGCCCTATACTTCCCGCGTACTGGCCGAGCAGCTGGTCCGTCGCTGCGAGCCCGAGGCGCTGACGGCCTCCCTGAAGCAGATCATTGAAGGCAAGCGGGATCTGGATTTCCCATGGTATCCGGCCCGGGTCGTCTGCCATGACATTCTGGGCCAGACTGCACTGGTTGACCTGGCAGGTCTGCGTGACGCTATTGCTGACCAGGGTGGTGATCCGGCCAAGGTCAATCCGGTGGTGCCAACCCAGCTGATTGTCGACCACTCGCTGGCCGTGGAGTTCGGTGGTTACGATCCGGACGCCTTCGCCAAGAACCGGGCCATTGAAGACCGCCGCAACGAAGACCGCTTCCACTTTATCGAGTGGACCAAGACCGCATTCAAAAATGTCGACGTGATTCCGGCCGGTAACGGCATCATGCACCAGATCAACCTGGAGAAGATGTCGCCGGTAATCCAGTCCCGGGCTGGTGTGGCCTTCCCGGATACCTGCGTGGGCACGGACTCGCACACTCCGCACGTTGATGCACTCGGAGTGATTGCCATCGGTGTGGGCGGTCTGGAAGCTGAAACGGTCATGCTGGGCCATCCGTCGATGATGCGCCTGCCCGATATCGTTGGTGTCAAGCTGACCGGCAAACGCAAGCCGGGCATTACCGCTACCGATATTGTACTGGCCCTGACCGAGTTCCTGCGCAAGGAACGGGTGGTGGGTGCTTATGTTGAGTTTTTTGGTGAAGGAGCGGATAGCCTGTCCATTGGAGACCGTGCAACCATCTCCAACATGTGCCCGGAATATGGCGCTACGGCGGCCATGTTCTATATCGACCAGCAGACCATTGACTACCTGAAACTGACCGGCCGTGAGCCAGAGCAGGTGGCGCTGGTCGAGAACTATGCCAAAACCACCGGCCTGTGGGCAGATGCCCTGAAAGCGGCTGAATATGAGCGGGTCCTGACATTTGACCTGTCTACTGTTGTCCGCAATATGGCCGGTCCGTCCAACCCGCATCGCCGGTTGCCGACCAGTGCCCTGCATGAGCGTGGTATTGCTGATGAGGGCAAGCTGGCAGAGGCCCGGGCTGAAGAGGCCAAGGGTGAGCTGCCGGATGGTGCAGTGATTATCGCGGCCATCACCAGCTGCACCAACACGTCCAATCCGCGCAACGTGGTTGCAGCGGCGCTGCTGGCCAAAAAAGCCAATGAGCTGGGCCTGGTCCGCAAACCGTGGGTCAAAACCTCGTTTGCACCGGGTTCCAAGGTGGCCAGACTGTATCTGGAAGCCGCCGGCCTGCTGGGCGAGCTGGAAAAACTGGGCTTTGGCATCGTGGCTTATGCCTGCACTACCTGTAACGGCATGTCCGGTGCACTGGATCCGGAAATCCAGCAGGAAATTATCGACCGTGACCTTTATGCCACGGCAGTGCTGTCCGGTAACCGCAACTTTGACGGCCGGATCCATCCCTATGCCAAGCAGGCGTTCCTGGCTTCGCCGCCACTGGTTGTGGCATATGCCATTGCTGGTACCGTACGCTTTGATATCGAGCAGGATACGCTCGGTTATGACAAGGCTGGCAAGGCCATTACCCTGAAAGACCTGTGGCCGAGCGACGAGGAAATCGACGCCATTGTGGCTTCCTGCGTCAAGCCGGAGCAGTTCAAGCAGGTTTACCTGCCGATGTTTGATCTGGGAACTGTGGAAGAGGCCAAGAGCCCGCTATATGAGTGGCGGCCGATGTCTACCTATATCCGCCGCCCCCCCTACTGGGAGGGTGCACTGGCGGGTGAGCGGACCCTGAAAGGCATGCTGCCGCTGGCCGTACTGGGTGACAACATCACCACCGATCACCTGTCGCCTTCCAACGCCATTCTGCTTGACAGCGCGGCGGGTGAGTACCTGGCGAAAATGGGCCTGCCCGAGGAAGACTTCAACTCCTACGCCACACACCGGGGCGACCACCTTACCGCCCAGCGGGCCACGCTGGCCAACCCGAAGCTGCTCAATGAAATGTGCCGTGACGACAAGGGTGAGGTGATTCAGGGCTCGCTGGCCCGGCTGGAGCCGGAAGGCAAGATCATGCGCATGTGGGAAGTGATTGAAACCTACATGAACCGCAAGCAGAACCTGATCATTGTGGCGGGGGCTGACTATGGTCAGGGCTCATCCCGTGACTGGGCTGCCAAAGGCGTCCGTCTGGCGGGTGTGGAAGTGATCGTTGCCGAAGGCTTCGAGCGGATTCACCGTACCAACCTGGTGGGCATGGGTGTGCTGCCGGTGGAGTTCAAGCCGGGCGCTACCCGTCTGACGCTTGGCCTGGATGGCAGTGAAACCTATGACATTGAAGGTGAGCTGTCTCCGCGCTGCGATCTGACACTGGTCGTTCACCGCAAAAACGGTGAGGTGGTCAAGGTTCCGGTAACCTGTCGTCTGGACACAGCCGCCGAGGTCAATGTGTACAAGGCGGGCGGGGTGCTGCAGCGCTTTGCCAAGGACTTCCTCGGTCAGGCCTGACCCCGTGCATGGTCTCCGGCCGGAGGCCGTGCCTTCTGATTCGGTCCGGAGCTGCTCCGGCAGCTCCCTTGCGTGAGGAGCATCACTTATGACGCATCTTCCCCAGATTAAAGTGCCGGCCACCTATATGCGGGGCGGCACCAGCAAGGGTGTTTTTTTCAGTCTCAGGGATCTGCCTGAAGCCTGCCAGGTTCCGGGTGAAGCCCGTGACCGGTTGCTGCTTCGGGTTATCGGCAGCCCTGATCCCTATGGCCAGCAGATTGATGGCATGGGCGGAGCCACCTCTTCTACCTCAAAAACGGTAATTCTCGCTAAAAGCGAACAGCCGGATCACGATGTGGATTATCTGTTTGGCCAGGTCGCCATCAACAAGGCGTTTGTGGACTGGTCCGGCAATTGTGGCAACCTGACCGCAGCGGTTGGTGCCTTTGCGATCAGCAAGGGACTGGTTGACCCGGCCCGGATACCACGGGATGGTATCTGTACGGTACGGATCTGGCAGAAAAACATCAGCAAAACCATTATCGCTCATGTCCCGGTGACAGCGGGTGAAGTGCAGGAAACAGGTGATTTTGAGCTGGATGGTGTGACTTTTCCGGCTGCTGAAGTGGTGATCGAATTCATGGACCCGGCCGATGGCGAAGGCTCCATGTTTCCCACGGGTCATGTGGTGGATGATCTGGAGGTGCCTGGAGTAGGGACCTTCAGGGCCACCATGATCAATTCCGGAATCCCGACCATTTTCGTCAATGCCGCCGATATCGGTTATACCGGTACCGAGCTGCAGAAAGACATCAATACGGATGCAGAGGCGCTGGCCCGCTTTGAAACCATCCGGGCTTATGGTGCGCTGAAAATGGGCCTGATTTCGGACATTGCCGAAGCCGCAGGCCGCCAGCATACGCCCAAGATTGCTTTTGTGGCGCCACCTGCAGACTATGTGGCTTCCAGTGGCAAGGAAATTCGGGCCAGTGATATTGATGTGCTGGTACGGGCCCTGTCCATGGGCAAACTGCACCACGCCATGATGGGCACGGCTTCCGTAGCCATTGCTACGGCAGCCGCCGTACCGGGGACACTGGTTAACCTGGCAGCAGGGGGAGGGGAGCGGGAAGCAGTGACCTTTGGTCATCCATCCGGCACCCTCAGGGTGGGTGCCGCTGCCCGCCAGGTTGATGGTGAATGGACCGCAACAAAAGCGGTCATGAGTCGTAGCGCCCGTGTCCTGATGGAAGGCTGGGTCAGGATTCCTGCCAACGCACTTTGATCCTGAAACAGGCAACCCGGGTTGATCCCGGGTGCCTTTGCTCCAAGATTTATAACATCATAAATTATAGGTTCAAAAGATGAAAACTCCAACAAACCTAAACCCAACCCAAACCAAAAACCTACTCAACAAAAACAACATTCTCCTAGTCGATATCCGGGAGCCAGAAGAATACAATTACGAACACATTACGGATGCAAAATCAATACCACTTTCTCACATACAGCAAAAAGAAGACCTGCCTGCTGATCCCAACGAAATTATCTTTTACTGCCAGTCCGGAATGCGTTCTACCCAGTCTGCCAGCAGACTGGCCAGTCTGAGTGACGCCAACATTTACCTACTTGAAGGTGGGTTGAATGCTTGGAAAAAAGCCGGGCTGCCTGTCGAAAAAAATGCCAAGCAACCACTACCAATCATGCGGCAAGTGCAAATCACTGCCGGCAGTCTGATTTTGCTGGGAGTCAGTCTTGGTTATGGCCTGTCCAATGGATATTTCCTGATCCCCGGATTTATCGGGGTAGGGCTGCTGTTTGCCGGTATCAGTGGCTGGTGTGGCATGGCCAAATTGCTGGCCAGAATGCCATGGAACCGCAACAACGACACCTGAGTATTTAGTGCGAAGGATGGCCCGTACTGCGGAGCAGTTGCCGGCACTGTTCTGATAAATGGATAACCCGCAGCAGTTTGCCGGCTTTTACATAACGCTCCCTTAGCGTTTTTAACGCCATAATGGCTGAATAGTCAGTAAATTTAAGGGCAGAGCAATCCAGGGTGACCTGTTCAGGATCGCCAGCCGGATCAAACAACTGCAGAAATGCAGTGGTTGAAGCAAAAAACAGGGTTCCTTTAAGCAAATAGGTTTTATGGCCCTGTTCATCCTGAATATTTTCAGCCTGCAGATCATGGGCATGCTGCCAGGCAAAGTTGAGTGCTGCGATCACCACGCCACAGAACACTGCAGTAGCCAGATCAGTTAACACCGTAATGACGGTGACCACAAAAATAACCAGAACATCTGCTTTTGGAATCTGCCGGATTACTCGCAAGGATGCCCAGGCAAAAGTCTGCTGGGCAACCACAAACATCACGCCAACCAGTGCGGCCAGTGGAATACGCTCAATCAGGGGTGACAGATACAGCACAAACAGCAAAATCATAATGCCACTGGTTATTCCAGAAAGTCGGGTTCGCCCTCCTGACGTCAGATTAATCATGGTCTGGCCAATCATTGCGCAACCACCCATTCCTCCAAAGAGCCCGGACAGCAGATTGGCCAGCCCGAGCGCCAGGCATTCGCGATTGGGTTCGCCCCGGCTTGCCGTGATTTCATCGGTCAGACTCAGGGTCAGGAGAGTTTCCAGCAAACCAACCATGGCCATCAGAAACGCATAGGGAAAAATGATTCGCAGGGTTTCCAGCGTCCATGGAGTGTCTGGCAGCCTGAATGCAGGCAGGCCACCGGCAATATCTGCCATGTCACCTAGCGTCCGGACTGGAAGCCCGAGCCCCGCAACCAGCAGACCGATGCTGACAATTGCCACCAGCGCAGGCGGTACAGCCCGGGTAAAGCGGGGTAACAGGTAAACAATGGCCATGGTCAGAGCTACCAGGCCCAGCATCATCCATAGTGATGTCCCCTGCAGCCATTGCGCACTGCCATCCGGGGCAACCTGTTTAAAATGCTCCAGCTGAGCCAGGGCAATCACAATGGCCAGCCCGTTGACAAAGCCCAGCATGACCGGGTGAGGGACCATGCGGATCAGTTTGCCCAGCCGAAAAATTCCAAACAGCAGCATCAGCAGGCCACCCAGCATCACGGTAGCCAGCAGGTAACTGATGCCATAACGGCCGACCAGCGCCACAATGACTACCGCCATGGAGCCAGCGGCCCCTGAAATCATCCCGGGCCGGCCACCTAGCAGGGCTGTCAGGGTGCAGATAATAAAAGCGCCATACAAGCCCATCAATGGATTCAGCTGGGCAACCAGGGCAAAAGCAATGCATTCGGGAACCAGAGCAAACGATGAGGTCAAACCGGCCAGAAGGTTGGCGCGCAGGGCAGCAACAGGCGAAGTATTCATATCAGTAAGTAGGGTAATAAGCAGAAACAGGCTGTAACCCTAAAAGGCGGGGGATGAATACTCAAGCATCATGCCCTCCAGCATCTGTCATAAATTCTCGTGCACACTGGACAGCCAGCCGGCTCCTGTCTATATGACAGGGCATAACATCAATAAAAAGAGGATAAATCCAGTGGATGAT
The DNA here is from genome assembly GCA_002417905.1 of Pseudomonadaceae bacterium UBA5811. GTDB lineage: Bacteria > Pseudomonadota > Gammaproteobacteria > Pseudomonadales > Pseudomonadaceae > Azomonas. The sequence goes on along the minus strand of DIDB01000040.1, from coordinate 7,106 downwards.
TACCAAGAAGAGCTGATCGAGTGGCATACGGAAGAACGTGACTCTCCCGATGCGGCTGAGGATGCTACTGAGCTTTAAGGCAGGACAGCCGGTAGCCTTGCCCGATAAGATAGTGGCTCTAGCCGGCTAGCACACTGATTTAGAGTCATATGAAAAAACCGGGACAAATGGTCGACGCTGTTTTTTTCCTCAGCCCAGAGGACTCGTCCATTTGCAAGGAAATGCTGTTTTCCGAATTTGAGGCTATCTTGGATGGTCTCGTCGATCTGCCAGAGTTTTCCGGAAAAAAGATTCGGGCAGTATTTGCCCGGATCGACCGTAAATTGTGTTTGCAGGCTACGGTTTTTTTTCTGGTCGACTTTTATGCCTGGGGGGCAGCCGACCGAAGCTGGAATATTCCTCTGGCTACACTGTGCGAGCAGGATGTGGCTGACTTCAGGTTGCCGGATGGTACGCCAATACGCCTGATAGATAGTGATAACTGCACGGCAGCCGGTTTATGGGCCGCTGCCAGCCCATCGCAAAAAAATAACTGTCTGCAACAACTGGCTGGGCTAGTCCGGAAAAATTCACTGGGTATTCATGTAGATACTGATCTGCCTGAAAAAGAAGCTGTAGTGGAGCCACCTGTTGTGCCCAACGCTGAACAGCAGATGCAGCTGGAAGCCGAAGTTGCCCGACTAAAAAGCGAGCTGGCCCTGGCCGGACAAAAAGCCCGGCAGTGGCTGCAGCATCATCAGCAACGGTTAGACCAGGAGAGCCGGAAGCAGCGTGAACAAATGGAAGTAGACAGCCAGAAACAGCTGGAAGCTGGCCTTGCGGACTGTCAGGCCAGATTGCGGGCGTTACAGCACCAGCATGAGTTGTTGCAGGCCTGCTACCGGCATAGCGAAGAGCTTCTGCCACGGCTAGTGGCGGCTGGCGTCACGTTCCGCGCCTACCAGCCCGGAGCCGGTGAGTTTGCAGTACCACCTGATGAGCTGGCCTGTTACCAGCAGGATCCACAGGCCTATGCGGCCAGGCTGTGCGGTGTATCCGCCGAAGTTTATGGGCTGTGGCTGAAGCACTATCAGCAGCCCGTCTGTCAGGCCCGCCGGGCTGATGGGCAATGTTGTGGTATTCCGCTGGACCGGGAAAACCAGCCCCAGCGGTTTATTCCCGGTGTTTCTGACCATTGTGCCCGGCATCGGGGCAGCCACCGGCTTCAAGGCCACCCTGGCTGAGATGTTGCCGCTGCCCAAACTGTTACTGCAGCCTTTGGCACTGGACTGGCTGGCCAGGACGGATGTCCGGGTTGCTGTCCTGCGGCTGGATCTGACAGATTCCGAACTGTCCGGCAACAAATGGTGCAAGCTTTCCGGCCACCTCCGGCGGGCCATCGGGACAGGCTGTCAGCAGCTGATCAGTGTGGGCGGCCCCCATTCCAACCATCTGCATGCCCTGGCAGCAGCCGGAAAGCGTTTTGGCCTGCAAACCATCGGCCTGTTACGAGGCCATGCCCAAGAAACACCAACCGTCAGGGACCTGCTCAAGAATGGCATGCAGCTGCACTGGCTGGGTTATGCCGGATACAGGGACCGTTATCAGCCGGGTTTCTGGCCTAGCTGGCTACAGCGTTATCCCGGCAGTTACCCGGTTCCCGAAGGTGGCGGTGGCCTCACTGGAGCCATGGGCTGTGCGCCTCTGGTGAAGCATCTGGCCAGCCTGCTGTCCGGAGTGGGCTGGCATGATTATGACGGCTGGTGGCTGGCTGCAGGTACCGGTAGCACATTAGCCGGGCTGGTGATCGGCGAGCGGGGCTGTCACCCGGTATTTGGCGCCCTGGCCGGGCCAGCTTCACACCGGATAGACCAGCAGGTTGACCGGCTTCTGGCAGAGGCTGGCCAGCCGGCCAATCCGGGCAGCTATCAACTGTATGACGCCTGCCGGGCTGGATTTGGCCGCTTCGATGACCCGCTGCTGCAGTTCATGACTCAAACTGAGCAGGCCAGCGGCATTCCCCTGGAGCCGGTCTATACCGCCAAGGCCCTGCTGGCCCTGCGGCATCAGGTTGAACACGGGCGCTTTGCGCCTGGAAGCCGGCTGGTTTTTGTTCATACGGGTGGCCTGCAAGGCCGCCGCACTCTGCAGTGCGTGGCTGGCGGAATTGCCGGAAGCTCCAGCCTTCACCCATAATCGGGACATGCCCATCCCATCTATCGTCCCGAGAGTCCTAATGGAGCAGTTCCGCAATATCGGCATTATCGGCCGGCTGGGGAGTGTCCAGGTTCTGGAAACCATTCGCCGCCTGAAAAGGTTCCTGCTTGAGCGCAACCTGAACATCATTCTGGATGAAACCATTGCCGAGCTGCTGCCCGGGCATGGCCTGCAGATCTGCTCGCGAAAAAGTCTGGGAGAAGCCTGTGATCTGGTCATCGTGGTTGGCGGGGATGGCAGTTTGCTGGGAGCGGCCAGAGCCATTGCCCGGTATCGGGTTCCGGTACTGGGCATCAACCGGGGCAGTCTGGGGTTTCTGACCGATATCAGTCCCGACGATCTGGAGCAGAAGGTCAGCGAAGTGCTGGCTGGCCAGTACACCATGGAAAGCCGTTTTCTGCTGGAAGCTGAAGCCCGGCGGCATAACAATCCGGTCGGAGAAAGTGATGCCCTGAATGATGTGGTGCTGCATCCCGGCCAGTCCACCCGGATGATTGAGTTCGAACTGTTTATTGATGGCCAGTTTGTCTACAGCCAGAAGTCCGACGGACTGATTGTGGCCACGCCGACCGGCTCAACAGCGTACGCCCTGTCAGCCGGAGGTCCTATCATGCAGCCCAAGCTGGACGCGGTGGTGGTGGTGCCGATGCACCCCCATACCCTGTCCAGTCGCCCCATTGTGGTCAATGGCAACAGCGAGCTGAAAATTGTCATTTCACCTGACTTGCAGATTTACCCGCAGGTGTCCTGTGATGGCCAGAACCACTTTACCTGTGCACCAGGTGACACCATCACTATCCGCAAAAAATCCCACCGGCTAAACCTGATCCACCCGCTGGATTACAACTATTACGAAGTATGCCGGACCAAGCTGGGCTGGGGCAGCCGGCTGACGGGGGGACGCTGATGCAGATTGATCCGGACCGCAGCTATGATCTGATCGGTGATGTACATGGCTGCGCGGATGCGCTGGCTCATCTGCTGGACAGGCTGGGATACCACTATCAGGGCGGCGTCTGGCGCCACCCGCGCCGGCAGGTCATCTTCCTTGGCGACATTATCGACCGGGGTGCCCATATCCGTGGCGCCCTGCATATGGTGCGGGATATGGTCGATGCCGGTCAGGCGTACTGTATTCTGGGCAATCATGAGTGGAGCGCCCTGGGATGGTACATGCCGGCCCCACCGGGCAGTGGCAAACTGTTTGTTCGTGAACACTCGCCACGCTTTACCCGGCTGCTGCAGGAAACGCTGCTTCAGTTTGAGCACCATGCGGAGGAGTGGAAAGCATTCCGCCAGTGGTTTTACGAACTGCCGCTGTATCTGGATGGTGAGCGGTTCCGGGTGGTACACGCCTGCTGGGATTCCGGAGTTATTGCCAGGCTGGCTCCGCGCCTGAACCGTGGCTGTCTGGAGCCGGACCTGCTGCGCGAGTCTGCAGTGGATGACAGCTTTGCCGGACAGGCCCTGAACCGTCTGCTGCGTGGCATCGACATGCCGCTGCCGGAAGGTATAACCCAGACCAGTGCCGAGGGTTTTGTCCGCAGCACTTTCCGCAGCCGCTTCTGGGAGGAAAATCCGCGGGTTTACGGGGATGTGGTCTTCCAGCCGGACGGCCTGCCCGAGGCAATCGCCCGGCTGCCACTCAGCGAACGGGATCGCCAGCGGCTGTTCCTGTACCGGCCGGATGATCCACTGCTGTTTGTCGGTCATTACTGGTGCACGGGCCGTCCCAGCCCGGTTGCGCCCAATGTGGCCTGCCTGGATTACAGTGCCGTGCGGGGCGGCAAGCTGGTGGCTTACCGTCTGGACCATGAGCACCAGCTGGACCCGGCCCGCTTTGTCTGGGTCAATGTTGAGCGCAAAGAGATATGAACATGACTTTCGGTGAGGCCCTGCGCCGGCCACTGGAAGAAAACCTGCAGCCCTTCCTGCAAGCCCTGCGGCAGTCCGGGCTGCCCTGTCAGGTTTCAGAGGAGGCTGGCGAGCAGATATTATGGGTTCCCGAGCCAGCCATCCGTGAGGTCAGGGCGCTATACGCCCGGTATCCGCAGGGATGGCTGACCGGCCCGCCAGCGGTATCTTATGGCACCAGCCCGTCGTTCTGGCAGGATGTGGGCCAAAGCCCGGTTACCCTGGGCATTCTGCTGCTGACCCTGGTCTGTGCAGTGGTGACCGGACTGGGTGATGATCTGGACACCCTGCGCTGGTTCAGTTTCGTGGACTTTGTCCCGCGTGGCGATTATCTCTATTTTGCCAGACTGACAGACACCCTGGCAGCTGGTGAGTGGTGGCGGCTGATCAGTCCGGTGTTTATCCATTTTGGCCTGTTGCACCTGACCATGAATGGCCTCTGGTACTGGGAGCTGGGCCGGCGTATCGAGCAGCGCCAGCGGGGTGCTCTGCTGCTGGTGCTGACCCTTGGCTTCGGGCTGGTCTCCAATCTGGCCCAGTACCTGTGGAGCGGTCCTGGCCTTTTTGGTGGTCTGTCCGGGGTATTGTACGGGCTTTTGGGTCACTGCTGGCTGTTCCAGCGACTGGCTCCCTGCGCGGCCTACCGGTTACCACCCGGCGTGGCCGGCATGATGCTGGTCTGGCTGCTGATCTGCCTGTCCGGTGTTATCAGTGTGCTGAGTTCTGGTACGCTGGTTATCGCCAATGCGGCCCACGTCAGTGGTCTGCTGGCCGGTTGTCTGACCGGTAGCCTGGGTGGCTGGCTGGCCCGGCGTACTGCCTACCCTGAATGAGGATCCTGTCTGATGTCATCCCTGCTGGACGCCATTGAAAATATCACCCCTGAAATCCACCAGAACCTGAAGCAGGCCGTTGAGCTGGGCAAATGGCATAACGGCCAGCGCCTGAGCGCAGAGCAGCGCGAACTCTGCCTGCAGGCAATCATTGCCTGGGAAGCCAGAAACCTGCCAGAAGAAAAGCGGACCGGCTATCTGGGCAACCAGCGCTGTGCCTCTGCCAAATCCAAAAAAAGTCTGGCCCAGATGCTTGCTGAAACCTCCGGAACCTGTCACTGAGGCCACGGCCTGGCGCCCTGCCGATTTATACTGGCACAAACTGACAGTATGACAGGGGGCGCCCATGCACACGGACCAACCAAAGGTTATCCATCTCAAGGATTACCAGGTTCCCGATTACCTGATTGATGAAACCGGGCTGGTCTTTGACCTGCATGAAGACCGTACGCTGGTACAGGCCCGGCTGGTTATCCGGCGCAATCCGGCAGCGGGCCAGGACCTGCCGCCCCTGCGCCTGCATGGCCAGCAGCTGGAGCTGCTGGCGCTCAGTCTTGATGGCCAGCCTCTGGCTGCAGCCGATTACCAGTGTGACGATCAATCCCTGAGCCTGCAGCCTGCCAGCCCGGCATTCGTGCTGGAAAGCACCGTCTGTATCCATCCGGAAAGCAACACCGCCCTGGAAGGGCTGTACCAGTCTGGCCACATGTTTTGCACACAGTGCGAGGCGGAAGGGTTTCGCAAGATCACCTACTACCTTGACCGGCCGGATGTGATGAGCGTGTTTACGACCACCATTCAGGCTGACCGCTCCCGCTATCCGGTACTGCTCTCCAACGGCAACCTGCTGGCCAGCGGGGCGGGGGATAACGGCCGCCACTGGGCCACCTGGCAGGATCCATTCCGCAAGCCGGCCTATCTGTTTGCCCTGGTGGCTGGCGACCTGCAGTACATCCAGGATCATTTCACGACCTGCAGTGGCCGCGAAGTCGAGCTGCGGATCTATGTCGAGCCGGAAAATACCGGCAAGTGCCAGCATGCCATGGACAGCCTGAAGCGGGCCATGCGCTGGGACGAGGAAGCCTACGGCCGGGAATACGATCTGGATATTTTTATGATCGTGGCAGTCAGTGATTTCAATATGGGGGCCATGGAAAACAAGGGACTGAATATCTTTAATGCCAGTGCCGTGCTGGCCCGGCCCGAAACGGCCACCGATGCCGCGCACCAGCGGATTGAAGCCATTGTGGCCCACGAGTACTTCCATAACTGGTCCGGCAACCGGGTGACTTGCCGCGACTGGTTCCAGCTGTCCCTGAAAGAGGGCTTCACGGTATTCCGGGATGCCTGTTTTTCCGCCGGGATGAACTCAGCCACAGTCAAACGTATCGAGGACGTGGCTTATCTGCGTACCCACCAGTTCGCCGAGGATGCCGGACCAATGGCCCATCCGGTACGCCCGGATTCCTTTATTGAAATTTCCAACTTCTACACCCTGACGGTGTATGAAAAAGGGGCCGAAGTGGTGCGCATGCTGCATACCCTGCTGGGGGCAGAAGTGTTCCGCCGCGGTACCGACCTGTATTTCAGCCGCTACGACGGTCAGGCCGTGACCTGCGAAGATTTTGTGCAAACCATGGAGGAGGCCGGCCGGACCGATCTGGCCCAGTTCCGCCGCTGGTACAGTCAGGCGGGTACGCCACAGCTGCAGGTGAGCGACCATTTTGATGCCGGGCAACAGACCTATACGCTGACGTTCCGCCAGAGCTGCCCGGCCACCCCGGGTCAGCCGCACAAGGAACCTTTTGTGATTCCGGTAGCGCTGGGCCTGCTGGATCCGGACGGTCATGAGCTGCCACTCCAGCTGGCGGGCGAACATCAGGCCGGAGCAAGCCAACGGGTTATTGCCATTAACAGCCTGGAGCAGCAGCTGGTTTTTGAAGGCCTTCCCCGGAAACCATTGCCCTCACTGCTCCGGGGATTTTCCGCACCGGTCCGGCTGTCGTTTCCGTATGAACGGCAGCAGCTGGTCTTTCTGATGCAGCACGATACCGATGGCTTCAATCGCTGGGAAGCCGGCCAGCAGCTGGCGGTACAGGTCCTGCAGGACCTGATGGCCGGCCAGCATTGCCATGAATCCCGCCAGCCCGATCCCTGCCTGAT
>DIDB01000192.1 GCA_002417905.1 Pseudomonadaceae bacterium UBA5811 | reverse complement strand
TATTCGGGGGCCGTGACCCGCAGGTGCCGGCCATCGTCGTGGTTCGCCAGCTGCAGCAGGCCTTTCCGGAGCGGACCATTGACCTGGTGGTTGACCAGCGGGTGTATGGGGCCAACCTGAAAGTCAGCAACCTGCTGAACATGCTGCCACGGGCCCGTCATGACTGGCTGGTGCTGGCCGATGCGGATATCAGCGTGGATCCGGACTACCTGGCCCGGGTCACGGCACCGCTCGCCAGCCCGGAAGTCGGCATTGTCACCTGCCTTTATCATGGCTGCCCGCAGCCCGGCTTCTGGTCCCGGCTGGGCAGTCTCTTTGTCGATGACTGGTTTGCCCCCTCGGTGCGCCTGTCCCACACCTTCGGCTCCACCCGCTTTGCCTTTGGTTCCACCATCGCCCTGCGCCGTGACAGCCTGCAGCGGATTGGCGGCTTTGAACGGCTGAGCGATGCACTGGCCGATGATTTCTGGCTGGGCGAACTGACCCGCCAGCAGGGATTGCGCACCGTACTGTCTGATGTGGTGGTCGGCACTGAAATCAGCGAAACCCGGCCAGGTGAGCTGTGGCAGCACGAACTGCGCTGGCTGCGCACCATCCGCTCGATTGCCCCGGCCGGCTTTGTCATGAGTTTTGTCTGCTTTACCTGGCCCGTCTGCCTGCTGGGCCTCTGGCTGGCGCCTACCCTCTGGAGCGGCGGCCTGGCCCTGCTGGCGCTGGCAGCCCGGATGGCCCGCTTTATCGCCGACTGCCCAGCCCGGCGTCCGGCCTCGGACTGGCGCGACCTGTGTCTGACCCCGCTGCGGGATGCCCTGCTGCTGCTGGAGTGGGCGGTGGCACTGACCAGCTGGCAGGTCAGCTGGCGTGGCCAGACCCTCCATGCACGCCGGGACGGGCCTGCACGCCAGCCCTGAGCCTGCCTGTCATTATCCCTTTACCCCCTGGCCTGGTGGCCGTTGGAGCTAGGAATCCTATGAAAACGCTTTTCTTGCAAGCGCCGTCATTTGACGGTTTCGATGGCGGCGCCGGTTCGCGCTACCAGGCCCGGCGGGAAATCAAGAGCTTCTGGTATCCCACCTGGCTGGCCCAGCCGGCTGCCCTGGTGCCGGATTCCCGCCTGCTGGATGCACCGGTGGACGAACTGTCCGTCGAGGACACCCTGAAAATCGCCGAAGGCTACGATCTGGTGATCATCCACACCAGCACACCGTCCTTTCCCACCGATGCCAAGTTTGCCGAGCTGCTGAAAGCCCGCAAACCGGATGTGCTGGTCGGACTGGTTGGCGCCAAGGTAGCCGTGGACCCGGAAGCGTCCCTTAAAGCTTCTCCAGCCATCGATTTTGTCTGCCGGGAAGAGTTTGACTACACCTGCAAGGAAGTGGCCGAGGGCCGGCCCTTTGCTGAAATCACCGGCCTGAGTTACAAGCTGCCGGATGGCACCGTCCAGCACAACCCGCCCCGGCCAATGATCGAAAACATGGACGAGCTGCCCTTTGTCTCGCCCATCTACAAGCGTGACCTGAAGATCAACGAATACTTCATCGGCTACCTCAAGCACCCCTATATTTCCATCTATACCGGCCGGGGCTGCCGCTCCAAATGCACCTTCTGCCTGTGGCCCCAGACCGTGGGCGGACACCGCTACCGGGTGCGCTCGGCGGCCAACGTGATCGCCGAAGCCAAATGGATCAAGGACAACATGCCGGAAGTGCAGGAGCTGATGTTTGATGACGACACCTTCACCGACACCTCCAATCTGGAGCGGGTGCATGACATCGCCCGGGGCCTGCATGAACTGGGCTGGACCTGGAGCTGCAACGCCAAGGCCAACGTGCCCTACGAATCCCTGAAAATCATGAAAGAAAACGGCCTGCGCCTGCTGCTGGTCGGTTATGAATCCGGGGATGACCAGATTCTGCTGAACATCAAAAAGGGCCTGCGTACCGACATCGCCCGCGAGTTCACCGAGAACTGCCGCAAGCTGGGCATCCAGATTCACGGAACTTTCGTGCTCGGCCTGCCCGGAGAGACCAAGGAAACCATCGCCCGCACCATCCGGTATGCCAAGGAAATCAACCCGCATACCGTGCAGGTTTCGCTGGCCGCACCCTACCCCGGCACCAAAATGTATGACCAGGCCGTGGAAAATGGCTGGCTGGAACCCAGCCAGGACTACAACCTGGTCAATGACAAAGGCGTACAGCTGGCCCTGATCAGCTATCCGCACCTGTCCAAGGAAGACATCTACCACGGCATCGAACAGTTTTACCGCAGCTTCTACTTCCGGCCCTCCAAAATCTGGGAAATCGTCCGGGAAATGCTGGGCAGCTGGGATATGACCAAGCGGCGGCTGCGGGAAGGCGTGGAATTTTTCCGCTTCCTGCGCGCCCACGAATCATGAGCGAGCGGCTGCGACGGCGCCTGATCGTCACCGCGGATGACTTTGGCCTGCATCCGGCGGTCAACGATGCCGTGGTCCAGGCCTGCCAGCAGGGTGTCCTGCGGGCTGCCAGCCTGATGGTGTCCGCCCCGGCAGCCGCTGATGCAGCCAGCCGGGCCAGAGGCCTGCCCGGTCTGGCAGTGGGGTTGCATCTGGTGCTGGCGGATGGCCAGCCCATGCTGCCACCGGAGCAGATTCCGGCCCTGGTGGATGACCAGGGCCGCTTCAGCTGCGACATGCTGCGCAATGGTGTCCGTTTTTTCTTTCTGCCCCATGTGCGCCGCCAGCTGGCCGCTGAAATCCGGGCCCAGTTCGAGGCCTTTGCCGCCACCGGACTGCGCCTGGACCATGTCAACGCCCACAAGCATTTCCACCTCCATCCCACCATCCTGTCACTGGTCATCGACACCGGACGGGCTTTTGGCCTGCGGGCAGTCCGTGTCCCGGCCGACCCGCAGACGCCCGTCTGGCTGCGCCCCTGGCTGGACCTGATGCGCTGGCGGCTGAAAAAAGCCAGCCTGCTCTGCAACGATCAGGTTTTTGGCCTGCACCACACGGGCGGCATGGATGAACAGGTTTTGCTAGAGATCCTGCGTCACCTGCCGGACGGCCTGTCCGAAATCTATCTGCATCCGGCCACCCGGAACCAGCTGACGCCAGCCATGGCCGGCTACCGGCATACCGATGAGCTGGCGGCCCTGCTATCACCGCAGGTCCGTGAGTTCATTTCTGCTCACCATTATCTGTGCCAAGGTTTCTGTGACCCGGCGGCGGCTGCATGAAAAAAATCACCTATATTTCGGGCCTGCTGGGATTGATCGTCGTCATTGCCCTGATCCTGCAGCAGAACGGCACAGCCATCCTCGGCGCCTTTGACCGGGCCGGCTGGGCCCTGCTCTGGCTGATCCCCTTCCATGCCCTGCCCCTGATTCTGGATGTCCTGGGCTGGCGGCTGCTGGTCAGCCCCTTTGACAGTGCACGGCCCTACCGGGCCAGCATCGGCACGCTGTTCTGGATTGGCGCAGTCCGCGAGGCATTTAACCGGCTGCTGCCGGTAGCCAATATTGGCGGCGAAATCATTGGCATCCGCATGATGAAATGGCAGGGCATACCCGGTGCAGCAGCCACCGCCGGCATTGTGGTTGAAGTACTGCTGACCCTGCTCAACCAGTACCTGTTCACCGCGCTGGGGATCCTGCTGATGATTGCCCTGACGCAGCAGATCGATACGCTGACATCGATACTCTGGGCGCTGATTGCCAGCCTGCCGGTGCCGGTGGCGCTGTTCTTCCTGCTGCACCACGGACAGATTTTTTCCCGGCTGGAAAACCTGGCGGAAAAGCTGCTGGGCGGCCGTACCAAACTGATGGAGCTGATCAATGGCAAGGGCCAGCTGCTGGACCAGGATATCCGCAGCCTGTGCCGCCAGCCCTGGCGGCTGGTAGCAGCGGGTGGCTGGCAGCTGGCCGGGCTGATTGCCGGCAGCTTCGAGACCTGGCTGGGGCTAGAGCTGCTGGGCTTTCCCATCAGTGTCTGGGAGGCCATTGCCATTGAAGCCGTCACCCAGGCCCTGCGCCACATCATCTTTATCGTGCCGGGCGGGCTGGGAGTCCAGGAAGGCGGTCTGGTGCTGTTCGGCAGCCTGATCGGCGTGCCGCCGGACGCCAGCCTGGCCCTGTCACTGGTCAAGCGGATCCGGGAGATCGGCTTTGGCCTGCCGGCCCTGGCCGGCTGGCACCGGGCCGAGATGCGTCGATTACGCGCAGGCCTGAAAGACGATAGTCCGGCCAACTTGTGCAAGGATACGTAGCTGGTTAGCCAGTGTAATTATTGCTTGTCATTTTTGTGATATGGGGGATCCCTGAATGAGTGATGCTTCTACCGCGACCGCAGCTGTTGCCGAAAGCGATTACGCCATGCGTAACTGGACCGGTGCGGAAGCGGGAGCCATCGAAATCGGTTCCGAGGCGCACAAGGAACTGTTCTGCCGCATGCTGATGGACACCCACAACCCGTACAAGCCAGCGATTATCGAATGGCCCAAACTGGAGCCGGAAGCCCTGCAACGGGTGACAGCCCTGCCCATCTGGGACATTGCGGTCCAGACCGAAGGCCGGGCCAAGCTGCGGGTAGCGGCCTATGCCGCCACGGCCACCGACCCGCTGCTGAAAGAAGCCATGGTCATGGACGGTGGCGAAGAAGAACGCCACAAGGTCGTACTGAGCAAGCTGGTCACCGCTTACGGCATCCCGCTGGCTCCGGAGCCGGAGTATTTCGTGCCCAAGGATCCGGAATGGGGCTGGCTGGTAACCGGCTACAGCGAATGCGTCGACAGCTTCCTCGGTTTTGGCCTGTTCGAATCAGCCCGGCGTACTGGCTATTTTCCGGCAGAACTGGTGGAAACCTTTGAGCCGGTCATGCAGGAAGAAACCCGGCACATCCTGTTTTTCGCCAACTGGATTGCCTGGCACCGCCGCCAGCTGTCCCTGTTCCAGCGGATAGCCTTTGAGTGCAAGGTGGTCCGGGTCTGGGCCTACCTGATCTGGGAACGTATCGGCATTGCCCGGGGCCTGGATGGTAACGGCGAGATGCAGGACGCCAACTTTGCCCTGACCGGTACCAAGCAGATCGGTGTCAATATCCGCTTTGGCGAGCTGCTGGACCTGTGTCTGGCTGAAGACGAGCGCCGTGCCGCCGGTTACGACAAACGGCTGCTGCGCCCCACCTTCATGCCCAAACTCGCCCGCCTCGTCCGGCGTTTTGTCCGCTAGGACAGCCCGTTAGCGGTGGTTCAGGGCAAACCAGGCCACCGCATCTTCCAGCGCCTGGCGGGCCGGGCCTGGCTGATAGCCCAGTTCCCGCCCTGCCTTCACGCTGGAAAAGAACATCTGCTTTCTGGACATCCGCACTTCTTCTACCGTGGCCATGGGCGGCAGTCCGGTCAGCCGGGCCCAGGCTTCGGCCATATAGGCCACCGGCATGACGGCAGCGTGGGGCAGACGCCAGTGGGGCGGCCGGCGGCCAGCAATATCGGCAATCTCTGCCAGCAGGGTGCGCAGGCTGAGATTTTCGCCACCCAGGATATAGCGCTCTCCGGGCATGCCCTTCTGGAAAGCCAGCCAGTGCCCTTCGGCCACATCATCCACATGCACCACATTCAGCCCGGTATCCACATAGGCCGGCATGCGGCCCAGCATGGCATCCCGCACGATCCGCCCGGTAGGCGTCGGCTTGATATCCCGGGGGCCGATGGGTGTGGAGGGATTGACGATAATGACCGGAGCGCCCCGGGCGGCAAACTCCCGGGCAACCTCCTCGGCCAGATATTTGGAGCGCTTGTAATGGCCAATCATGTCATCCAGACAGACCGGCGTCTGCTCGTCCCCGGGCACTCCGCCTCCGGGAATCCCCAGGGTTGCCACACTACTGGTATAGACGATCCGGGATATGCCCGCCTGGCAGGCGGCCTCCAGGATAGCCCGGGTCCCCTCCACATTGGCCTGGTACAGCTGCTGCGGGACCGGTGCCCACAGCCGGTAATCGGCCGCCACATGGAACAGGGCATCACAACCGGCACAGGCCGGCTGCAGGGAGTCCGGCCAGGTCAGGTCACCCTCGGCCAGCTGGACATCCAGGTCCCGCAGGTTGCTGCGGCCAGAAGACGGACGGACCAGAACCCGGACGTCATGGCCCTCACGCAGGAGACGCCGCACCACGGCTGAACCGACAAAACCGCTTGCTCCGGTTACCAGCGTCTTCATGACTTCACCTCGGTGGCAGATTTTTCCGGACGGGCTGCAACCGGCATTCCGCTCCGGACAGCACCATTCAGGAAAACGGCAGTCTGAGCAGGGGGCCGGAACGCTCAGCAGCAGGGTTCTGGCCCCCCGCCTGGAAGCAGAAAAAGAGTGCTAGAATTGAGCGCAGACAGTTTTTAAGTATGTACGACATTTTTCCGAATGGCTACATTATGCCGTCAGATAAATTGGAAGGCTAAGCATATCCATGTTCTCCCCCCAGCTAGCTGCTATGGCTCCCGAAAGCGATGCCGATGCCTACCAGGACGCCATCCTGCCAAAAGTATCTAGAACTTTTGCATTGACCATTCCCGAACTGCCACCGGCCCTGCGCCGGGCGGTAGCCAACGCCTATCTGCTGTGCCGGGCAGCCGATACCATCGAGGATGAGCCGGCCTTTTCTGCCGAGGAAAAACGCTGCCATGAGGACGCCTTTATCGGGGCCGTGACCGGCAGCAGCGACCCGCAGCATTTTGCCCGGGACATTGCCCCGCGCTTTTCGGATGCCACCTCGGAAGCCGAGCGGGAGCTGATGGCCCAGCTGCCGCGGGTACTGCAGGTGACCCGCAGCCTGGCCCAGACCCAGCAGGATGCCATCGTCCGCCGCCTGCAGATCCTGTCCCACGGCATCCACGACCTCCCGCGCAACGCCGGGACCCCTCGCCTGGCCACCCTCCGTGCCCTGGCCCGCTACTGCTACCGCGTACAACCCCGGGTCGGCGCACCGCGCACCGCAACACCCGCTTACGCCCACCC
>DIDB01000024.1 GCA_002417905.1 Pseudomonadaceae bacterium UBA5811 | reverse complement strand
CCTGATCTGGATCTGTCCGGAGATATAAATAATGGCTTCGGGCTGGCCAGTCAGCAGCGTGCGGCTGTCTGGCCCGATGCTTTCATGATCATGGCGTGAAAGGATATGGGATTCCAGTATTTCTGCAGAGGGCTGAGACTGATTTCCGGCAAGAGCCTCCGGCACTTTGTCATCGTTCCGCTGATCATCAATATGGTTCTGTTCTCGGGCATGATCTACCTGCTGTTCAGGCAGGCCGGTGTATGGGTTGACCATCTGGTTTCCAGCCTGCCGGCATGGCTGGATTTTGTCCGCTATCCGGTGTGGCTGCTGTTGCTGCTGGTTGTGATCATGGTGGTGTTTTTCACATTTACCATGCTGGCCAATCTGATTGCCTCACCTTTTAACGGGCTGCTTTCCGAGAAAGTGGAAGAGATTCTGACAGGCAGGAAAGCGGATCAGCCTTTTGCATGGCGGGACTTGCCAGCCCTTGTGGGCCGTTCATTTCGGCGGGAGTTTGAAAAGTTTGGCTATTTTGCCCCGCGGGCTCTGCTGCTGCTAGGGCTCTCCCTGCTGCCAGTGATCAATCTGCTGGCGGCTCCGCTTTGGTTGCTGTTCAGCATCTGGATGATGGCTGTCCAGTACGTGGACTTTCCAGCAGATAACCGGAATACCGGCTGGAGCGAAATGCTGGCCTGGTTGCGCAGGCATCGCCGCGACACGCTGGGGTTTGGCGGCACAGTCTATCTGGCCATGCTGGTACCAGGGCTGAACCTGGTTGTAATCCCTGCCGCGGCTGCTGGAGCACCTGTTTTCTGGTTGCAGGGACAGGCCCCAGATCAGTCCTGAAATGCCTGTTTCCGGGTCAGTGGTGCCTGCTCGAATGCTACGCCAGATAGCCCTGTCGCCATCAGGGCCCGGATATTGGGATGATCTGTGCCTTCAGGTGAAGCCAGAACATGCCTGTAATGTTCACCAAAAGCTTTGAGTGCTTCTTCAGCCGAGAAGCCTTCCAGCAGTATCAGTCCCAACAGTTTGCAAGACCCCTCGTTTTGCCCTTTAGCGTTCAGCAACGGACCGTTCCGGAATGCTGATGGGCTGTATCTGTAGCATTCGTCGATAAAGCTCAGCGTGTCACTGAATGCGTGATCCTGTTTGTGCAGGCTGCTCCGGAAATGTTCCAGCTTGTTCATGGTTTGTCCTTTTTGTGATGGGTAGGGCCAGACCGCTGATTTTTATGATTGGCATGTTTTGCCTCAGGTTACCGTCTGGCGGTAGAGGTTGACTGGTTTGGGGTACTGGTCTAGAAAATAAAAGTCGTCCAAAAATGTCTATTGGACATTAGATTGATATCCTGTCAAACAGCCTGTTGCCAGCAGCAGGCGCTGAGTTAGCGGGTCGGGTATTGCCGGGAAGTGGATGCGTCAGAGTCATGCCTGCCTATGAAATGCAATAATGAGAATGAGGTCGCACCTATGAATACCTGGATTATTGCTTTTAATAAAGATGGAAACACCTCCAGCCTGAAAGTGAACTCAGGAAAGAAACCGGATCTGAACACTGCTGCCAGTCTTGTAACGCGCAAGGCAGAGCGGGAGTCTTATGATGTTGTGGATCTCCGGCTTTTTGACTCTGATGATGCACAGACGCCAGCCATGCAGCTGATTGAGCGTTATGGCATCGCCATTACCGGGATTGCCCGCCTGTAATTGAAATAAGCAGGATTTGCCGCATCTATGATGGCCAGGCAAACATGCAAGCCCGGCCGAAAGGTCGGGTTTTTGTATTTTGATTGTCGTGATTTTCAGGCTGTTAAGAGATGTTCAGGCTTTAACGAAGCATTGGTTGCTTCGTAGCTTCACCCAATATTCACATCGACTCTAATAGGGTATCTCACGAAATAACCTAAACGCCCAGCTTCGGGCATCAAGGAGGGATGTTCCATGTCTGTTAGTTCAGTTCTTGGCTCAGGTGCCGCTTATGCTTCGACCGTGCAACGGTCTTCAGTAGCTCAAACGCAAACCTTCACGGAGGTAATGCCAGATCGTGAGCAGGATGGCGATCAGGATGATAGCGTTGTTTCTGCAGCTTCTGTTGCGCCGACTACCAATATGCAGGGGCAAGCTATTGGTAGCTTGATCAATGCTGTAGCCTGAACTATCCCGGATTTTGAGAGCGGAGTGGTCTGATCTTGTCCGGTAAAGTTGTGCGAGGTGCTCCAGGTACCGGGTCCTAGATGATCAGGTAGCAGAAAAGGGGTTATCTTTTTCTGGTAGGTTGGCTGCTCAGGCAGGTGGAAAATCATTGGGTTAGGCCAGCCGGTAACAGTTGTTCTGTCTCCCGTTTCAGCAGCTCGTCAGGCTTATGCCCTTTTGGTCTCGCTGTATAGGGCATCTGCCGAGTCGGCCCACTCCTGTATCATTTGGCAGTGCTGCTCCAGATAGGAGGCATGGTTGTAGGTGTCGCGGATTTCGTTGTGGTCTCCGTGGGTTAGCTGGCACTCGATCCAGTCCCGGTTATAGGCCCGGCTGTTCAGTTCGGTGCTCAGCAGATGCCGGAAGCCGTGGCCCGTCTGGTGGTCTTTGTCTCCAGTATCCCGTGCTGGCCGTGTTTTTTTTCGCTCATGGGGGCGCTGCTGAGGATTGTGGCGGGTTTCAGGCTTAGGAGCAGCCACCACATCCAGAGCAGTGGCCGGGTTGGCATCCGCATTACTTTTGGCCAGACCGAAGCGGAATATCTGGCTCAGCCACTGGCGGTACTTCTTGGCGACGTTGTGCGCGCCCCGCTCCTCGATCCCGTGCAGCAGCTCCACCAGCTCAGGCCGGGTGATCGCCTTCACTGGACGTTTACCCGGGGCGGGCAGCAGCTTCGACTTCAGATAAGCAGAGGTTTTGTCGGCGGTGGACTTTGCCTGGCGTGGGGTTCGGTAGGCGTGCCGCTCCTGTGCAAGCGTCCCGAAAGTCAGGCCGTCACTCTGCTGGGCTTCCAGCTCGGCCTTGCGTTCGGCGGTGGAGATAACAGTCGTTGGGTCTCATCACGTTTTTGCCGGGCTTTCTGTAGGGGCACGTTTGGATATGCTCCTAGGGCCAGCCGGTTTTCCTTGCCACCAAACCGGAATTTGAGCCGCCACAGCTTGGAGCTGCCCGGCATGACTTCCAGATACGGCCCTTTCCCGTCAGCCAGCTTGTAGGGCCTGTCTTTGGGCTTCAGGGCATGCGGGGCATGGCGCAGCCTCATAGGGGCATAAGGAGCTATCGAGCTCAGATGTCCCCAGATATGCCCCTAAAACTTTGGGCTTCCATGGGAGTGAACGGGAAGCACTGGCAATAAAAAACCGGCTCAGAGGCTGGTTTTATTGGATTTTTGGTCTTATGAGGAAGGCCTGAAAACACGATTTGGTGCCCCGGGAGAGACTCGAACTCTCACTCTGTTGCCAGAAACGGATTTTGAATCCGCCGCGTCTACCGGTTCCGCCACCGGGGCATAAGTGGGCACAAATTATATGGACCTGGCCTGGTTGGGTCAATGTGTATCCATGGTCATGGAGCACTGTTTCGGCTAAGCTGTGCAGCCTTTCGATGGGTGTCCGGGCATTGTAGATGCGTGTTGCCGATTTCTCTTTTGTTTTGCCGGACCCGCTGATTGCCCGCTATCCGCTGCCTGAGCGCCGGGCTAGCCGTCTGCTGGTGCTGGATGGAGAAAGTGGGGCGCTACAGCACCGGCAGTTTGCAGATATTCTGACCTGCCTGCATCCCGGTGATCTGATGGTATTTAACGATACCCGGGTGATTCCGGCCCGCCTGTTTGGCCATAAAGATAGCGGTGGCCGGGTTGAGATACTGGTAGAGCGGCTGCTGGATAGCTGCCGGGCGCTGGTTCATATCCGGTCCAGCAAGTCGCCTAGGCCGGGTTGTGGAATTGTTCTGGAGGGCGGTGGGGCAGCCCGGATGCTGGCCCGTCAGGGCAACCTGTTCGAGCTGGCCTTTGAAGAGGAGGTTCTGCCGCTATTGGAGCGGATCGGGCATATGCCTTTACCGCCTTATCTGGACCGTCCGGACGAGCAGGCTGACCGGGAGCGCTATCAGACAGTCTATGCCCGGCATGCGGGTGCAGTGGCGGCACCTACCGCCGGGCTGCATTTTGATCAGGCATTGCTTGGGGCACTGCAGGACCGGGGAGTGGCAACCGCTTTTGTGACCCTGCATGTTGGTGCCGGGACTTTCCAGCCGGTCCGGACCGAGCGGCTTGAGGACCACCAGATGCACCGGGAGTGGCTACAGGTCGGCCCGGAGGTGGTTGAGGCTGTGGCGGCCTGTCGCCGGCAGGGCGGACGGGTCATTGCGGTGGGTACAACCAGTGTCCGTTCCCTGGAAAGTGCCGCCCGTTCTGGCACGTTGCAACCCTTTAGCGGAGAAACGGATATCTTCCTGTATCCCGGGCGGTCCTTTCATGTGGTGGATGCCCTGATTACCAATTTTCATCTGCCGGAGTCCACGCTGCTGATGCTGGTTTCAGCGTTTGCCGGTTATCCGGAGACCATGGCGGCTTATGCCGAGGCAATCCGCTGCGGCTATCGCTTTTTCAGTTATGGCGATGCCATGTTTGTAACCCGTAACTCCAGTCCGAGAGGCCCCGGAAATACCCCATGAGCCGTTCCTGTCATATGTCGTTTGAGCTGCTGGCCACCGAGGGCAAGGCCCGGCGAGGCCGCATGACGTTTCCGCGGGGTGTCGTGGACACGCCAGCCTTTATGCCTGTGGGGACCTACGGTACGGTCAAGGGCATGCTGCCACGGGATATTGAGGCTACGGGTGCCCAGATCATTCTGGGCAATACCTTCCACCTGTGGTTGCGGCCGGGTACGGAAGTGATCCGGGCTCAGGGAGACCTGCATGATTTCATGCAGTGGAAGCGGCCAATCCTGACGGACTCCGGAGGCTTCCAGGTATTCAGTCTGGGCTCGCTGCGCAAGATCCGTGAGGAGGGGGTTTATTTCGCTTCGCCGGTCAACGGGGCCCGGGTGTTTATGGGACCGGAAGAGTCCATGCAGGTGCAGCGTGAGCTGGGCTCGGACATTGTGATGATTTTTGACGAGTGCACGCCCTATCCGGCCAGCCGGGAGGTAGCCGGGCAGTCGATGGAGCTGTCGCTACGCTGGGCGCACCGTTCGAAACAGGCTCATGCGGATAATCCGGCAGCCCTGTTTGGCATTATCCAGGGCGGCATGCATGAATCCCTGCGGCTGCGCTCGCTGGAGGGATTATGTGCTATGGACTTTGACGGGCTGGCCATTGGTGGCCTGTCGGTGGGTGAGCCCAAGGAGGAGATGCTCCGTATCCTGGATTTCCTGCCTGCACAGATGCCAGCAGACCGGCCCCGTTATCTGATGGGGGTCGGGAAGCCTGAAGATCTGGTGGAGGGTGTCCGGCGGGGTATGGACATGTTTGATTGTGTGATGCCTACCCGCAATGCCCGCAATGGTCATCTGTTTACCTGGCTGGGGGTGGTAAAGATCCGCAATGCAGTGCACCGCCATGATGATTCGCCGCTGGACCCGGGCTGCAGCTGCTACACCTGCCAGAATTTTTCCCGGGCCTATCTGCATCATCTGGACAAATGTGGCGAGATGCTGGGCAGCATGCTGAATACGATTCATAACCTGCAGCACTACCAGGACTTGATGGCCGGTTTACGCGATGCCATCCAACAGGGTAAATTGGCGGCCTTTGTCGATAGTTTCTATGCATTGCGGGGGCAGGTAACGCCTCCGCTGGCATGAGTCTGACCTGATAAGACGACTGTGCAACAGGAGTGGTAAATGAGCTTTTTTATTTCTGCCGCCCAGGCCCAGGAAGCCGGTGTCCCGGCTGCTCCTCCGGGGGGCGACCTGATGAGCCTGATCATGCTGGCCGGCTTTGTGGTCATCTTCTATCTGATGATCTGGCGGCCCCAGGCCAAACGGGCCAAAGAGCATAAAAACCTGCTCGACAGCCTGCAGAAGGGTGATGAGGTCGTGACTTCTGGCGGTATTGCCGGCCGGGTCAGCAAGGTTGCCGACGATTTTGTGGTTCTGGAAGTGTCCGACACGGTTGAGCTGAAAATCCAGAAAGTGGCAATCGTCGCAGCCCTGCCCAAGGGTACCCTGAAAGCCATCTGAATCCGCTTTCGTTCCAAGGTCCGGACACGGGGCGCGCAAGGCGCCCCGCGTCATTAGATGGGCGGCCGCATGCTCAATAGATATCCTCTCTGGAAAAACATTCTCGTCCTGGTAGTGCTGGCCATTGCCTGCATTTACTCGGTTCCCAATCTCTATCCGGATGATCCGGCAGTTCAGATCAGTGGTGCCCGTTCGGCCCAGCCGGTCAGCGAGGCTGACCTGGCACGGGCTGTCCAGGCCGTCCAGGCGGCCGGCATCAAGGTCAAGGGCAGCAGTCTGGCCGGACAGGGCAGCAGTGCCCTGCTGCGTCTGAACCGTCAGGATGACCAGTTGCCGGCCCAGGAGGCCGTTCGCCAGGCACTGGGTGAGTCCTTTGTGGTAGCCCTGAATCTGGCGCCAACCACCCCGGGCTGGCTGCGGGCTCTGGGAGCCAGTCCGATGAAGCTGGGGCTTGATCTTTCTGGCGGTGTGCACTTTCTGCTGGAGGTGGACATGGAGCGGGCTATCGGAACCCGCCTGAGTGTCCAGGAGAGCGAAATCAAGGCACTGTTGCGCAAGGAACGGATCCGTTATCGCAGCCTGCCCCAGCAGGATGGGCGCATCCAGCTGGGCTTTGCTGACGGGGCTGCCCTGGAGCAGGCGCAGCGTCGGGTCCTTCAGGACTTTCCGGAGATTGTACCGGCCACGGTTGAGCGCAGTGGGCAGTGGGTGCTGCAGCTGGCTTATGGCGAGGCCCGTATCCGGGAGATCCGTGATTACGCCATCAGGCAGAACCTTACTACGGTACGTAACCGGGTCAATGAGCTGGGCGTTTCCGAGCCGCTGGTCCAGCGTCAGGGCGCCAGCCGGATTGTGGTGGAGCTGCCGGGGGTTCAGGATACTGCCGAAGCCAAACGCATCCTGGGCAAGACCGCCAGCCTGGAGTTCCGGCTGGCAGCTCTGACGGATGCACCCCGGGCCACCACTGAAAGCTTCGGCTTCCTGGATGGCCGGCGGGCTCCGGTGGCCCTGGAGCGCAATGTGATTATCAGCGGTGACCAGGTCACGGATGCCCAGGCCGGCTACGATGAAAATGGCCGGCCCCAGGTCAATATCCGGCTGGATGGCCAGGGTGGCGACCTGATTAACCGGGCTACCCGGGATAATGTGGGCCGCAGTATGGCGGTGCTGTTTATCGAGCAGAAGCCGGTAACCAATTTGGTGAAACAGCAGGTGGATGGCGTAGAAAAGGACGTGCCGGTCACAACCTTTGAAGAAGAGCGCCAGATCATCAGCCTGGCCACCATCCAGTCCCCGCTGGGCAGCCAGTTCCGGATTACCGGGCTGGATGGCCAGGGTGAGTCTTCCGAGCTGGCCCTGCTGCTGCGGGCCGGCGGACTGGCAGCCCCCATGTACTTTGCTGAGGAGCGGACCATTGGCCCGAGCCTGGGTGCGGAAAATATCCGGCTGGGCCTGCAGGCCTCGCTCTGGGGCTTTCTGCTGGTGGCCCTGTTTATCACGCTGATCTACAAGGTGTTCGGCCTGCTGGCGACGGCAGCCCTGCTATTCAACATGATCTGCCTGGTGGCCCTGATGTCGATGCTGGGTGCTACCCTGACCCTGCCAGGGATTGCCGGAATCGTGCTGACCATGGGGATGGCGGTGGATGCCAACGTACTGATTTTTTCCCGGATCCGTGAGGAGCTGGCCCGGGGACTGTCGGTCCAGCGGGCGATCCATGAAGGGTTTGACCGGGCCTATTCCGCTATCCTGGACGGCAACCTGACCACTTTGCTGGTGGGTATCGTGCTGTTTGCCATGGGTTCCGGGCCGGTCAAGGGCTTTGCAGTCACCCTGTCGCTGGGCATCCTGACCTCCATGTTTACAGCCATTGTCGTGACGCGCGGCATGGTCAACCGGCTGTTCGGGGGCCGCGAAATGAAGAAGCTGTGGATCTGAGGGCTGCCAATGAAACGCACGATTGATTTTATGGGCGCCCGGCGGGTAGTGCTGGGTATTACCCTGTCGCTGCTGGTGGTTTCGCTGGTCAGCCTGCTGTTCCGGGGGTTGAACTATGGACTTGATTTTACCGGCGGTGCTCTGGTCGAGCTGAGCTACGCAAAGCCGGTGCCGCTGGAAACGCTGCGGGCCCAGTTGCGGGATGCCGGTTTTGAGGGAGCCGTGGTCCAGAGTTTCGGCTCTACTACGGATGTGGTGGTACGGATGCATGCCGATGATCCGGAAGCCAACCAGCAGCTGGTCAGTGCCCTGAAGGGGGCCAGTCCGGTTAATGTGCCCCGTGTCAACCGGACGGACTTTGTCGGCCCGGCGGTTGGGGAGGACCTGCGTGATCAGGGGG
>DIDB01000014.1 GCA_002417905.1 Pseudomonadaceae bacterium UBA5811 | reverse complement strand
ACCTGTAAGTTCTGTTAAGTAAACTGAGCCAACGCTTGCACCTGGTGTTTTTAGCATATTTTTTTGATCTGGCTAAAAAACGCTCAAACCCCGGTAGACTCAGCCTGTACCCGTGCACTGTGATCTGCTTAACTCTGTAAAGTTTCATCTATTTTTACAGTCCGCTGCTGCTTCTGGACAGAGCAGCAGCTGATGCTGGATCCCTTGCAGAAGCATCTTTGACCAGTGTAGTCGCGCAGGCTGCTTCGTCCATAAAAAATTTTGTACAGAGAGCATTCTGGGCTATTCAATACCGCTCATATGATGTCTTGCAGACAGGCGAAGCGTTCTCTGGATGGGTCGCTATGGATTTTAGCGCTTGATGGCTGGTAGTCAGCGGTTTGGCTGACTGGGATATATGGTTATTTATTATTGGGCCGGATCAGGCTGTTATCTGGAAAGCTGTTCTGGATTGCAGGGTTGTTGTTTGTTAGGCGTCATTGATCAATGTTCTGTGCAGAGTGGTTAATATATAACCTTTTGTTTTATATGATAATATGGCTCTGCTTGGATTGTGTTCTACTGTTGCATGGTGGCTGATGAAAATATGCTGGTTAATTACAAGCACTGTGCATGATATTTTTTTAAAAAATACAGCAGTTCACCAGGTGGTTCCATCTGCAGGTTGCAGACGGCAAAATCGATAAAATTTCCAGGGCTTCTTATGAAACTTCAGCAGCTACGTTATATCTGGGAAGTGGCTCATCATGACCTTAATGTTTCTGCAACAGCCCAGAGTCTTTATACCTCGCAGCCAGGGATCAGCAAACAGATCCGTTTGCTGGAGGATGAGCTGGGGGTTGAGGTTTTTGCCCGCAGTGGCAAGCACCTGACCCGTGTGACCCCTGCCGGAGAGCGGATCATTGCCACGGCAGGAGAGATCCTGCGCAAGTGCGGGAGCATCAAGCAGATTGCCCAGGAGTTTTCCAACGAGAAAAAGGGAACCCTGAGTATTGCGACCACCCATACCCAGGCCCGCTATGCCTTGCCGATCGTGATCGGGGAGTTTATCCGGCATTACCCGGAGGTTTCCCTGCACATGCATCAGGGAACGCCGACCCAGATTGCCGAGATGGCGGCAGATGGCACGGTGGATTTTGCCATTGCAACCGAAGGGCTGGAGTTTTTTGGGGATCTGGTCATGATGCCTTGTTATCGCTGGAACCGCTGTGTGATTGTTCCAAAAGGACATCCGCTGGCTGACATGGGGCCGCTGACCCTGGAGGCACTGGCGGACCAGCCGCTGGTTACCTATGTATTTGGTTTTACTGGCCGTTCAAAGCTGGACGAAGCGTTCCACCAGCATGACCTGGTGCCCAGAGTCGTGTTTACCGCCGCCGATGCGGACGTGATCAAGACCTATGTCCGCCTGGGGCTGGGGGTGGGTATTGTAGCCCGCATGGCCGTAGATGCCCGGCAGGATGAAGATCTGGTGGTTCTGGATGCCAGCAACCTGTTTGAGTCCAGCGTGACCTGGATCGGCTTCCGGCGGGGGACGTTCCTGAGAGGGTTCATGTATGACTTTATTAAAAGTTTTGCACCTCATCTGGACCGGGAAACCGTGGCCCGGGTCATGCGCTGCCACAACCGGCAGGAGCAGGAGGAGATTTTCCGGGATATCAGCCTGCCTGCCTATTGAGCTGGGCGACTGATCAGCGCTTGAGGGTCATCTGGCGGCGCTCGAATTCCGCGATCCGCTGCCGGTAGTTTTCGATGGTCTGGGCTGTCAGGACGCTGCGCTGGTCATCTTTCAGCTCACCGTTCAGTTCTTGTGACAGTTTGCGGGCGGCAGCGATCATCAGGTCAAAGGCCTGTTTGGGATGGCGGGGGCCAGGCAGACCCAGGAAAAAACTGACCGCCCGGGTTGTGAAGTGATCAATGTCATTCAGATCAAAGGTCCCAGGCTTGACCGCATTGGCCATGGAAAACAGGGTTTCACCCTGGCCGGTCATGCTTTCATGACGGTGAAAGATGTCCATCTCACCGAAACGCAGGCCGCTGCCCAGAATGTTCTGTAGCAGGGCGGGCCCACGAAAGCCGGACGGGTCGCGGGCAATGACATTGATGACCAGTACTTCTTCAATTTCGGCAGGTGAGTGGAGCTGGCTGTTATTTTCAGGGCTGCTGTCATGGCTGGCTGTTGCAGGCTTCCGGGCCGGAGTGGCTGGAGCGGCCTGCCCATGTTCTGCATCATCCAGACTGTCCAGATCACCAAAGGCTGGCCCCTGTTCTTCCATGGCAATGGCACTCATGGCAGGCATGTCCAGTGCTGAAAGGGCTAGTTCATCCGGATGCTGCCGGCCGGTGCGCTGCAGGACTCTGGCCGGACCAAGCAGTCCATCATCAGGGGTCTCGGTCGGCGGCGGGCTATCCTCCCGGAGTTCGGCAAGGTTACGGTCAACCTGGAGTTTCAGCCGGTTTTTTCCGCCCTGCATGCGACGCCAGCCATCGACCAGGATAACCAGGATGACAACGATACCGATAATGATCAGCCATTCGCGCAGACCAAATTCCATTAATGCTATGACCCCTGTAGCTGGTTGTTGCCCGGTGGCTCCGCATGGCCAGCGCCGCGCTCCGGGAAATTTGTCTAAGCTAGCATGACCGGCGCTGCTTTTGTACCGCCGGGCCGCCCTTCAGCTGGCCGCCAGCAGGGCGGCCTCTTCAATGTCTACGGCAACCAGCCGCGAGCAGCCCGGCTCGTGCATGGTTACGCCCATCAGCTGGTCAGCCATTTCCATGGCGATCTTGTTGTGGGTGATGTAAATGAACTGCACGGTTCCTGACATCTCCCGGACCAGCCGGGCATAGCGACCGACGTTGGCATCATCCAGAGGTGCATCCACTTCGTCCAGCATGCAGAAGGGGGCCGGATTGAGCTGGAAAATGGCAAAAACCAGTGCAAGGGCGGTCAGGGCTTTCTCGCCGCCGGAGAGCAGGTGGATGGTGCTGTTTTTCTTGCCGGGCGGGCGGGCCATGATGGCAACGCCAGTGCCCAGCAGGTCTTCACCGGTAAACTCCAGATAGGCGGTTCCGCCACCAAAGACCCGGGGGAACAGGGCTTGCAGGCCCGAGTTGATCTGCTCGAAGGTTTCCCGGAAACGGTTGCGGGTTTCCTGGTCAATTTTGCGGATGACATTTTCCAGGGTTTGCAGGGCTTCGGCCAGATCATCGTTCTGCCGGTCCAGATACTGTTTGCGCTCGGACTGCTGGCGGTATTCATCGATGGCTGCCAGGTTGATGGGGCCGGGCCGCTGGATCCGGGCCGCCAGGCTGTCTAGGCTGTCTTTCAGTGATGCTTCGTCAAGCGCCGGGTCCAGGTGGGCCAGCACGGTGTGCAGGTCGTAGCCTTCCGTTCGCAGCTGCTCCTGCAGGGTTTTGCCCTGGATGTCCAGCGCCTGCCATTCCATACGCAGCTGTTCCAGATGGGTCCGCTGCTCCTGGGCCTGCTGCTCGGCCTGATTGCGGTTGCGCTCATCGTCACGCAGCTGGCTGTCCAGGGTTTCCAGCACTTGGCGGGCCTGCTGCAGCTCCTCTTCAACGGCTAGCCGCTGTCCGAGCAGTTCCTCCAACGTGGCCCGCAGTTCTTCCAGGGGCTCTCCGCCTTCACTTTGCAGCAGGGAAAGCTGTTCGTGGCGCTCACTGTTGCGTGCCTGCTGCTGGTGCAGGCGCTCCATGGACTGGCCTGTCGCCGTCCGCTGGGTCCGCAGGGCGGTCAGCCGCATGTTGAGCTGGTGAGCCTGGTCTTTGTACTGCTGGAGCTGCAGGCGCAGCTGTTCCAGTTGCGCCTGGCTCTGCTCCCGGCCAGCCTGCAGGGCCTCCCGCTCAAGCTGCAGCTGCGTCATGCTTTCCAGGGCTTCCTGCAGCTCCAGACGGGCTTCTTCCAGCTGCCTGGTGATGGCCTGTTCCTGGCTGCTGATTTCCTGCAGCTCCAGGGCCTGTTGCTGGCGCGGCTGCTCCAGCTGTTCCTGACGGGCCTGATGGGCCGACAGCCGGGCGGTCAATTCTGCCTGCTGGCGGATATCCTGCCGGATCTGCTGCTGCAATTGCTCCCGGGTGGCCTCCTGTTGCTGCAGCTGTTCCCGGGCCTGCGCCTGCCGGGTATCAAGCCCGGCCAGGCTTTCCTCCAGCAGGCTGCGCTGCTGGTACAGCTGCTCCAGCAGCTGGGTGCGAGCCAGGATGCCAGATTCTGCCTGGTGGCTCCGGTGTATCCGCAGGAAGTGCGGGCCAAGCCAGTAGCCATCTGCAGTGATCAGGCTTTCATGGGCCGCCAGTCGGGGCCACTTTTCGAAGGCCTCGGGCAGAGAGTCTGCCGTGCGGATACCTGCCAGCCAGGGTGACAGATCGTAGGGGGACTGTACCCGGGCCTGCAGGCTGTCCGGAGCGGTTGCCGGTGTGGCGGGTGGCAGGGTCAGCAGGCAGAGCTCACCCTCATCAAAATCGAATGGTCCAGGCCGTTCGGGCAGCTGGCTGACCAGTACGGCTTGCAGGTGGGTACCCAGCACCGTTTCGACAGCCATTTCCCAGCCGCTATCCACGTGGAGGGTTTCTGCCAGGCGGGGCTGCTGGTCCAGCTGCTGCTCCTGCAGCCATTCCATCACGCCCTTGCCCGGATTCAGGGCGGCCTGCTGCAGGTTTTCCAGCGAAGCCATATGGCCTTCATGGCGCTGCAGTTCGCCAGACTGCTGCTGGTGCTGGCTCCGGAGCTGTTCCAGTACCTGCCGCTGCTGTTCCAGCTGTCCGGAGAGACTGGTTTCAGCCGCTGTCTGCTCTTCCTGTTGCAGCGCCAGCATAGCCAGCTGCTCCCTGAGATCGGCGATCTCTTCGTCATCTGAGGCCTGGGTCTGTTGCAGCTGCTCATCATCCAGCCGCTGCTGGCGGCTGGCCAGCTGTTCCAGCTGCTGTTCCAGCTGCCGGATAACGGATTGCTGAACATCAGCCGCACGCTGGGGGAGCGCACTGCGCTGGCTGAATGCCTCCCAGTGCTCCTGCCAGTGCCGGGTGACCTGTCCAGCTTCTTCCATGGCGGCTGCAGCCTCTTCTGTGATCGCGTCCAGAGTCTCCTGCTCTGGCTCCAGGTGGCGGATTTCTTCTTCTACTGTTTCCAGCCGGGACTGGTCCTGTGCCAGCAACTGGCGGGTTTCCTCGCGGAGCTGTTCCGCTTCACGCAAATCGCTGGCCAGCTGCTGCAGTCGCTGCTGGCTGTGCTGGATGCTCTGTTCTACCCGGGCAATCTCGCTGCCGGTGCCATAAAAGCGGCCCTGGATACGGTTGAAGCGCTCTGTCTGCTCATGGTGGCGGTCACGCAGCTGCTCGATACTGGCATCACTGTGCCGCTGATCAGCAATCAGCGCCTCCAGCCGGGTTTCTCCGGCGGCAATGGCGCCCTGTTTCTGTTCGCGCTGGCTGTCCAGACTGCGCCAGCGCAGGGCGAGCAGCCGGGCTGTGGTCTGGCGCTCCTCGTCCTTGTATTGCTGGTATTTTTCGGCCGCCTGGGCCTGGCGTTGCAGGCGCTCCAGCTGGCGTTCCAGCTCTTCGCGCAGATCGCCCAGACGGGCGAGGTTTTCCTGGGTGCGGCGGATCCGGTTTTCGGTTTCCCGGCGCCGCTCCTTGTAACGGGAGATTCCGGCGGCTTCTTCAATAAAGTGGCGCAAGTCTTCCGGCCGGGCTTCAATCAGCCGGGAAATCATGCCCTGTTCGATGATGGAGTAACTGCGCGGGCCAAGGCCGGTGCCTAGGAAGATATCGGTGATATCCCGGCGCCGGCATTTGCTGCCATTCAGGAAGTAGGTGTTCTGGGCGTCCCGGGTCACCTTGCGGCGGATGGAAATTTCGGCAAAGGCTGCATACTCCCCCCCAAGGCTGCCATCGCTGTTATCAAAAACCAGCTCAATGCTGGCCTGACTGACCGGTTTGCGGGTGTTGGAGCCATTGAAGATGACATCGGTCATCGACTCGCCCCGCAGGTTTTTCGCCGAGCTTTCCCCCATGACCCAGCGTACGGCGTCGATAATATTGGATTTGCCGCAGCCATTGGGGCCGACAACCGCAGACATGTTGCCGGGAAAGGTCACGGTGGTGGGGTCCACAAAGGATTTGAATCCGGCCAGCCGGATACTTTTCAGCCGCATGCAATACCTCTGGCGGAAATAATGGCCCTGCGGGGCACGGCGGCATGGGGCGGGTGAGTATATACCGGCATAACCCGGCCGGAAACGACAAAGCCCGCACTGGGCGGGCTTTGCGGGATACCTGGTCGGAGCGACTGGATTCGAACCAGCGACCTTCTNNGCGCTACCAAGCTGCGCTACGCTCCGAAATCTGGCGCGCATTCTACAGAAAAAGTGATGTCCGACAAGAGGTTAAAAATATTTTTCATGGGTTTTTCTCGTAACTGTTTGATTATGCAAAAATTTGTTTTTGTGCAAAATAATCAGCCCGCTTCAAAACAGCCGGCGGCCCGGTTCTTTCTGACTGTTGCTGCCGGAAAAATCTGGCCACTCATGGCGATATAGACGCCTTCTGGCTGGAGCTGCAGGGCGGCAATGGCTAGTCCGAGGTTGAACGCGGCATCCGACTGGCGCATTCGGGCCGGCTGCATGGCACCGGTCAGTACAATAACCTTGCCCGGAATGCCTGCCAGTACGGTGGCCGTGCGGGTCATGGTGTCGGTGCCATGGGTAATCAGGATCTGCCGGGCCGGGCAGGCTGTCACCCGCTCCCGGATCAGGGCCCGGTCGGCATCGTCCAGCTCGAGGCTGTCCTTTTTCAGCAGGCTGTCCACCTGGTAGCTGAAGCGGACCTGGGCTTCTTCCAGCAGCAGGGGCACCATGGAGTCGCCGATCTGGAAGTCGGAGAGCGCATCATAATAAAGTTTGTCGAAGGTGCCGCCAGTGGTAAAAATCTGGATAGTCATGGCATTGCTGTTCCGGGTTGACCGGGCTCCAGTCTAGCCTGACTGGTCTGATGGATGAATGACGGAAGGACAGGGCCGTGAGCCAGCAGCAATGGTTTGTTTATCTGGTCCGGGCAGCCAGTGGTGCATTGTATTGTGGCATCAGCACGGATGTGACCCGGCGCCTTGAGCAGCATCAGCGGGGCACGGGGGCCCGTTTTTTCCGTATGGCCCCGGCACGGGCTGTGGTTTATCAGGAGCCCTGTGCTGACCGTTCCATGGCCCTGCGCCGCGGGCGGGCC
>DIDB01000020.1 GCA_002417905.1 Pseudomonadaceae bacterium UBA5811 | reverse complement strand
TTTCTGGGGCGGCGTCGGGCGGGGCAAGACCTATCTGGTGGATACCTTTTATGATGCCCTGCCGTTCAACCAGAAGATGCGGACCCACTTCCACCGCTTCATGAAGCGGGTGCACGAGGAGCTGAAAGGCCTCAAGGGTGAAAAAAATCCGCTGACCATCATTGCCCGGCGCTTTGCTGACGAGGCCCGGGTGATCTGCTTTGACGAGTTTTTCGTCTCGGATATCACTGATGCGATGATTCTGGGTACCCTGATGCAAGAGCTGTTCAGCAATGGTGTGAGCCTGGTCGCTACCTCGAATATCGTGCCAGATGGCCTGTACAAGGATGGTCTGCAGCGGGCCCGCTTCCTGCCGGCCATTGCCCTGATCAAGCAGTACACCGAAGTGGTCAATGTGGACAGCGGTATTGATTACCGGCTGCGTGCCCTGGAGCAGGCCGAACTGTTCCACTGGCCGCTGGATGCGGCCGCCGGGGAAAGCCTGGCCCGGAGTTTCCGCAGCCTGCTGCCGGAAAATGGTCATATCAGCGAAGGCGAGGTGCTGATGATCGAAAACCGGCCGATCCGTGCCTGCAAGGTCTGTGATGATGTGGCCTGGTTTGATTTTCGCGAGCTTTGTGACGGGCCACGCAGCCAGAATGACTACATCGAGCTGGGCAAAATCTTTGCTGCAGTGCTGCTGGCCAATGTCGAGCAGATGAATGTTCATAAGGACGATATTGCCCGCCGTTTTATCAATCTGGTGGACGAGTTCTATGACCGCAATGTCAAGCTGATTATCTCGGCCGAGGTCGAGCTCAAGGACTTGTATGCCGGTGGCCGGCTGGAGTTTGAATTCCAGCGGACCCTGAGCCGTCTTCTGGAAATGCAGTCCCATGAGTTTTTGGCCCGGCCCCACAAGCCATGATTTCCGGCCAGTGAACAGTCCATTTGATGGCTGGGATGGCCAGCCCGCCACGGCCCGGGCGCTACAGGTACAACTGGCTGGACAGGTGAGCCTGCAGGATGATTTTCCGCCGCTGCGCTGTATCGCCGGTGTGGATGCCGGCTTTGAGCAGGGGGGGCGGATTACCCGGGCGGCGGCGGTACTGCTGGTGCTGGACGGCCTGCAGCCGCTGGCCGAGGTGGTCATCCGGATGCCCACGACCATGCCTTATGTGCCGGGCCTGCTGTCTTTCCGCGAGCTGCCGGCCCTGCTGCAGGCACTGGCGGCCCTGCCGGAGTCGCCGGATCTGGTCATGGTGGATGGTCAGGGTATTGCCCATCCGCGCCGGCTGGGTGTGGCTGCCCATCTGGGCGTGGTGAGCGGGTTGCCGGCCATTGGCGTGGCCAAAAAAATCCTGACGGGCCGGCCGGATGAGCTGGGTGATGCTCCGGGCAGTACGGCCCTGTTGCGGGATGCCCATGGCCAGCAGATCGGTACGCTGCTGCGCAGCAAGGCCCGCTGCCGGCCGCTGGTGATTTCCCCCGGCCACCGGATCAGCTTTTCCAGCGCGGTGGCGGTGGTGCAGCGCTGCCTGACCCGTTACCGGTTGCCAGAGCCTACCCGGCTGGCTGACCGGCTGGCTTCCCGGCGGAATGAGGGGACGCCGTGAAGCTGGATCCGGCAACGGGCTGGGTCAGCGGCGTGGCCCACTGTCCTTCACCCAACTGCAATGAGCGGCCCACGGATGAAGTGTCATTGCTGGTGATCCACAATATCAGCCTGCCACCGGGCTGCTTTGGTGGCGGCCGGGTCCAGCTGTTTTTCCAGAACCGGCTGCCGGTGGCCGAGCACCCGTTCTTCAGGGAAATCGCCGGATTGCGGGTTTCAGCCCATTTCCTGATCGAACGGGATGGCGCCATCACCCAGTTTGTTTCCTGCCGGCAGCGGGCCTGGCATGCCGGCGTTTCCCGTTTTGGCCAGCGTGAAAACTGCAATGACTTCTCATTGGGCATCGAGCTGGAGGGTACTGACCAGCTGGCCTACACCGACGCCCAGTACCAGGCCCTGCAGGCCCTGGTCCGCTGCCTGCAGCCGGTCTATCCGCAGCTGACCGCAGAGCGGAGCCTGGGGCATAGCGAAATTGCACCCGGCCGCAAGACGGATCCGGGGGCCGCTTTTGACTGGACGCGTTTCCGCCAGGGGCTGGCCGGACATCCCGAGGAGGACATGCCATGAATTTTATGCTGCTGTTACTGGTCCTGCTGGCCGAGCGCTTTACCCGGCTCCGTGCCCGTATCCAGCAGGATGGCTGGTGGCAGGACTGGTTCCGGCGCTGCGAGCGTCCGGAAGCACCCTGGTGGACCCTGCTGGGCTCAGTGCTGCTGCCGGTGCTGGTGGCCGGGCTGTTATTGCATCAGCTGCACCAGCTGCTGGGCGATCTGACGTTTTTCTGCGACCTGCTGATTGTGCTGTACAGTCTGGGCCGGGGTGATCCCCGGGCCGGGCTGGAGCCTTTCTGTGCCGCCTGGGAGCGCGGCGATGAGGTTGTGGCCAGCCAGGTGGCCAGGCGGGAGCTGGGCATTGTGGCCCGTACCCCGGGCGAACTGCTTGAGCAGCTGCAGCAGCGCCTGCTCTGGCAGGGTTATCAGGGCTTTTTCGCAGTGATTTTCTGGTATGCCCTGCTGGGCCCGCTGCTGCCTCTGGCCTACCGGCTGCTGGTACTGACAGAGCGCCAGACGCTCAGTCCGCTGGTCTGTGAGCTTTGTGCCCAGCTGTTGCATGCACTGGACTGGGTTCCGGTCCGGCTGCTGGCCATCGCTTTTGCGGTGGTGGGCAATTTCTGGGTACTGCCCCGGGTGATCCTGCCCCGGCTGTTCCAGTGGCGGGTGGCTGCACCACAGTTGCTGCTGCAGTCCGGGATCATGGCTCTGGAGCCCCAGAACAGTCTGCGGGGCGAGCAGGGCGTCCGCCGGCTGGAGGGCTTGTGGGGCCTGCTGTCACGGGCTGCCATGCTCTGGTATGTGGCTTTTGCGCTGGGCTATGTGCTGTTCTGAGGGTCTCCAGCCGAACACCCGGCAGGCCGCCAGGTAGCTGGATTCGGCCAGCTGTCTGGCCGGTATGCCGCGCCGCCGGGCCAGGTTCTGGCAGATTTCGGGCAGCAGCTCAGGGCTGTTCCGTTCGCCGGCGGGCCCGGCCGGTGGCATGTCCGGGGCATCGGTTTCCAGGACCAGCGCTTCAGGGGGCAGCTGCTGCAGAACCCGGTGCATGCGCCGTGCCTGTGGCCAGGTACCGGCTCCGCCCAGCCCGAGCCAGTAACCGAGCCGCAGGTATTCCCGGGCCTCCTCCAGACTGCCACTGAACGCATGCACAATCCCCCGGCGTGGCAGGGCATGGCGCTTTAGGGTGGCAATCATCCGGGCGTGGGCCCGGCGCACATGCAGCAGAACCGGCAGCCGGAAGCAGGCCGCCAGCGCCAGCTGAGCCTCCAGCAGCTGTTGCTGGGCGGCCTGTCCGGCCGGAGTCCGGGCACTGAGAAAGTCCAGGCCAATCTCGCCGATGGCGCAAAGCACCGGATCAGCCTGCCCCTGCCGCAGCTGTTGTTCCAGCTGTGCCAGATCGGCAGGACGGTGCACATCCAGCAGCAGTGGATGCAGTCCCAGTGCGGCATACAGGCCGGGCTGCTGGTGAGCCAGAGCCAGCAGCCTGCTCCAGCCGCTGGCCTGGATGCCCGGAATGACCAGCCGCTCAACCCCTCGTGCCCGGCAGCGGGCCAGTATCTGCGGGCGGTCATCGGCAAAGGCGTCCAGATCCAGATGGACGTGGGTATCGATCAGGCGCATCCGGGAAAAATCAGGACGTTGGCAGCCTGTTGATAATCAGCCTTAATCACAGGCAATTCCCGATAGCATAAAGCAGGCCAGATTATTGGCCCGGCTGCATTTTGCTGCTTGATTTTGCCTGAAGAGCTACCCATGCTTCTGTCTCGGGAAATATGACAAGGAGCCATTATCATGCAAGGCCAAACCCCGGTTGTTGAGTTTCTGAAAGCCCTGCTGCAGGGTGAGCTGGCTGCCCGCGACCAGTATATGCTGCATTCGCGCATGTATGAGGACTGGGGCTTTTCACGCCTGTACGAGCGCCTGAATCACGAAATGCAGGAAGAGACCGAGCACGCGGATGCGCTGCTGCGGCGCATCCTGTTCCTGGAAGGGACGCCGGACATGCGGCCGGACCCGATCAATCCGGGTAGTACCGTGCCGGAAATGCTGAAAAGCGATCTGGCCACGGAGTATAAAGTGCGGGCCGAGCTGGCCCGGGGCATTGAGCTCTGTGAAAAGCTGGGCGATTACCAGACCCGGGAAATTCTGGAGCAGCAGCTGAAAGATACGGAAGAAGATCATGCTTACTGGCTGGAAAAACAGCTGGGCCTG
>DIDB01000234.1:1085-5668 GCA_002417905.1 Pseudomonadaceae bacterium UBA5811 | reverse complement strand
GGCCGAACTGGTTACCCTGCAGGAAGCAGGCTGCGTGGCCTTCGGCGACGGTCTGGGCGAATTCTCCAGCAGCCGCAACCTGCGCCGGGCACTGGAGTACGCAGCCACCTTCGACCTGACCCTGGTGCTGCACGCCCAGGACCAGGCACTGGCGGCCGGCGGCATCGCTCACGATGGCCCTACCGCCAGCTTCCGGGGCCTGGCCGGCATTCCGGAAACTGCCGAAACCATCGCGCTGGCCAGACTGCTGCTGCTGGTGGAGGAAACCGGGGTGCGGGTCCACTTTACCCAGCTGAGCTGTGCGCGCAGCGCCCGGATGATTGCCGGGGCCCGGCAGCGCGGCCTGCCCGTCACGGCTGACGTGGCCCTGTACCAGCTGCTGCTGACCGATGAGGCGCTGGATGACTATTCCAGCCTGTACCACGTCCTGCCGCCACTGCGCAGCGCCGCCGACCGGGACGGCCTGCGCGAGGCGGTACGCAGCGGCGTCATTTCCGCTATCGCCAGCCATCACCAGCCCCATGAGGCCGACGCCAAGCTGGGGCCTTTCGGTGAAACCGAGCCCGGCATCAGCAGTGTGGAGCTGCTGCTGCCGCTGGCCCTGACCCTGGTGGAAGATGGCCTGCTGGACCTGCCCACCCTGCTGGCCCGGCTGACCTGCGGCCCGGCACAGGCCCTGCGCCTGCCAGTAGGCCAGCTGGCGGTCGGCCAGCCGGCCGATCTGGTGCTGTTTGATCCGCAGGGCCGTACCGAAGCCGGCCAGCAGTGGCGATCCCGGGGCCGCAACTGCCCGTTCCTCGGCCAGAGCCTGCCCGGCGCGGTACGCCAGACCCTGCTGGCCGGCCGGCCAACCTTCCGCGCCTGAACCCCGGCCGGGCTCCCGCCCGGCTGCTCAGTCTGCCATGGCCTGGTGGTTGATCTCCGAAACCTGATCGTTCAGCGTCCAGAAATCATAGAGCACCCCGACCAGGCACAGCCCGCCGGTCAGCAGGTACAGCAGGGCGGTGGGCCATTTGCCCAGATACAGGCGGTGCAGGCCAACTATTCCAAAAAAGGTCAGCAGCAGCCAGGCCAGACTGTAATCCACCGGCCCGGCCTGAAAGCGCAGGTCGGCCTCCCGGTCCATGGCCGGAATCAGGAACAGGTCTACCAGCCAGCCCACCAGAAACAGCCCGAGGGTAAAAAAGTACAGGGTGCCACTCAGCGGCCGGCCGTAATAGAAACGGTGTGCGCCAAGAAAACCGAACAGCCAGAGCAGATAGCCAACCAGTTTGCTGTGCGTGTCGATCACGGGCATGGCTATTTCCCTCCGGCCGGTGCCGGGTGGTCCGTGCTGACCGGCTGGACCAGCAGGTCCTCGATGCCCAGCTGCGGGCTGACCCGGCAACTGAAGCAGTATTTGCGCTGGTGATGGTGCAGTTTTCCGGTCAGCCGGTAATGGCCCTGCTGCCGGACAAACACCAGATCCCTGTAATGATATTTTTCATAACCGCTGTCGGCCAGGCTGTCCTCACACAGGCGGGTGACCGCCTTCTCCTGGTCCTGGGCCTCGGCCACCACACTGGCCAGTCCGGCCAGCACAATGCCGGCCAGCCGTCTCCCGATCTGCCTGTTCATCGCTCTGCTCCTGATGGATCCATCTGCGGCCCAGCGGGCCAGAATGCGAACCTGGTGCCGGGGCGGCCGGGCTGGCCAGGGTATGCTCTGCCCCTGGCGACTGGCCGGGGATGCCCCGCATTGCCTGAATAATAACGAGCAGAGGAAAGACGTCCATGCGAATGACCCGCGCCCTGCCAGGCCTGGCCCTGGTTCTGGCCCTGGCGGCCAGCCCGCTCCAGGCCGCTGGCCAGCCCCTGGAAGGCACCCTGAAAAAAATCCGGGACACGGGCAGCATCAGTCTCGGCTACCGGGCGGCCTCCCTTCCTTTTTCCTACCTGAGCGGCATGTTCCGCGAGCCGGTGGGCTATTCCCATGACCTGCAGCTGAAGGTGGTTGAAGCCCTGAAACAGCAGCTGGGCCTGCCGGAGCTGAAGGCCCGCTATGTGCTGGTCACCTCGCAGACCCGGATTCCGCTGGTGCAGAACGGTACGGTTGACCTGGAATGCGGCTCCACCACCAATAACCCGGAGCGCCAGAAGCAGGTGGATTTTTCGGTCGGGATCTTTGAGGCCAGCACCCGGCTGCTGGCCCGCAAGACCTCCAGCATCCAAGATTTTGCCGACCTGAAGGGCAAAAACGTGGTCACCACCGCCGGCACCACCTCCGAGCGGCTGCTGCGGGCCATGAATGCCAGGGAGCATATGGCCATGAACATCATCGCGGCCAAGGATCATGGGGAGGCTTTCCTGATGCTGGAGTCCGGCCGGGCAGTGGCCTTTATGATGGATGACGCCCTGCTGCATGGCGAAATGGCCAGGGCCCGAACCCCGGAAATCTGGCAGGTGGTGGGCACGCCCCAGTCCTATGAGATTTACGGCTGCATGCTGCGCAAGGGGGACCATGCCTTCAAGAAGGTGGTGGATGATGCCCTGGTCGCCACCTTCCAGTCCGGAGAAATCAACCGCATTTATGAGCGCTGGTTCACCCAGCCAATTCCGCCCAAACAGCTGAACCTGAACTTTCCGATGAGTGATGCCCTGAAAACACTGATCGCCCATCCCACTGATCAGTCCGCCGGACAGTTGCAAAACATGGCCGAAGATCTGGACGACCTGTAACGGCAACCCGGGAGTTCTGCCATGGATTATCACTGGGACTGGCCGCTGTTTTTCCGGGAAACCGGCTTTGAGCCCGGCCAGATCTATCTGGACTGGTTTGTTGACGGGCTGGGCTGGACCCTGGCCATTGCCCTGACCGGCTGGGTGCTGGCCCTGGCGCTGGGCACCCTGCTGGGCGTGCTGCGCACCCTGCCCGGGCGGGGCGGGCCGGCGCTGGCCCGCGCCTATGTCGGGCTGTTCCGCAACGTGCCGCTGCTGGTCCAGCTGTTCATCTGGTATTTCCTGATTCCGGACTGGCTGCCGGAGCCCGTGGAGCACTGGTACAAGCTGGAGCTGTCGCCGGCCCTCTCGGCCTGGGTCAGCGTGGTGCTCTGCCTTGGCCTGTTTACGGCAGCCCGGGTTGCTGAACAGGTGCGCACGGGGCTCGAAGCCCTGCCTGGAGGCCAGCGCCAGGCCGCCCTGGCGCTGGGCCTGACCCTGGGCCAGGCGTACCGGAAAGTGCTGCTGCCCCAGGCGCTCCGCATCATCCTGCCGCCGCTGACCTCGGAGTTTCTCAATATCGTCAAGAACTCCTCGGTGGCCTCGCTGATCGGCCTGATGGAGCTGCTGGCCCAGACCCGCCAGACGGCCGAATTTACCGCCCGGCTGTTCGAACCGTTCATCCTCGCCACCCTGATCTATCTGGTGCTGAACCTGGGCCTGATGGGGCTGATGCGGCAGGTTGAAAAGCGGCTGGCAGTGCCCGGGCTGACCGGCCAGAACGGAGGCCACTGATGGATTTTCCTGCACTGGCCATGGCCGCCCCGGCCCTGTGGAGTGGCTTGCTGGTTACCCTGCAGCTGACCGTACTGGCCGTGGCCGGCGGCACCCTGCTGGGCACCCTGCTGGCCCTGCTGCGCCTGTCCCGCCAGCCGCTGCTGGCCTGGCTGGCGGCGGCCTATGTCAACCTGTTCCGCGCCGTGCCCCTGCTGCTGGTGATCATCTGGTTCTATCTGGCCGTACCGCTCCTGCTGCGCGCCCTGACCGGTGAAGACACGCCGGTGGGCGCGTTTGGAGCCTGCCTGGTAGCCTTTATCCTGTTCGAGGCGGCCTTTTTCTGCGAGGTGGTCCGGGCCGGCATCCAGTCCATTCCCCGGGGGCAGTTCAATGCCGCCCTGGCGCTGGGCCTGACGCCGGGCCAGAGCCTGCGCCGGGTAATCCTGCCCCAGGCGTTCCGGAACATGCTGCCGTTGCTGCTGCAGCAGAGCATCATCCTTTTCCAGGATACTTCGCTGGTTTACGCCGTAGGCCTGGGCGACTTTCTCAACACCGCCCGCACCCAGGGCGAGATCCGCGGTGAACTGCATCCATTCCTGCTGCTGGCCGGGCTGGTGTACTTTCTGCTCAGCCTTGCCGCTTCACGGCTGGTCAGGCGTCTGCAAACAGGACAGGCAAGATGATTGTTATCGACAACCTGAGCAAGTGGTACGGTGATACCCGGGTGCTGGACCGCTGTACGGCCCGGATCAGCCGGGGTGAAGTGGTCGTGATCTGCGGGCCGTCCGGCTCGGGCAAGTCCACCCTGATCAAATGCATCAACGGCCTGGAAACTTTCCAGCAGGGTGATGTGCTGGTCGAAGGCACCTCCCTGGCCAGCCCGGCCACCTGCCTGCCGGCCCTGCGCGCCAGGGTGGGCATGGTGTTCCAGCACTTCGAGCTGTTCCCGCATCTGTCAGTCCTCGACAACCTGACCCTGGCCCCGGTCCAGGTGCTGAAGCGCCCGCTGGCCGAAGCCAGAACAAGGGGCCTGCAGCTGCTGGCCCGGGTAGGGCTCGAAGGCCATGCCCACAAGCACCCCGGCCAGCTGTCCGGCGGCCAGCAGCAGCG
>DIDB01000234.1:0-950 GCA_002417905.1 Pseudomonadaceae bacterium UBA5811 | reverse complement strand
GGGCTTTGCCCGCCAGGTGGCCAGCCGGGTAATTTTCATGGATCAGGGCCGCATTGTCGAAGACTGCGCCAGTACCCCCTTCTTTGATGAGCCGGCACAGCGCAGCGAACGGGCCCGGCAGTTCCTGTCCCGGATCCTGCGCCACTGATCCCTGTCGAAACGTGACCGGTTGCCAGAAACGGCCCGGCACCAGGGCTATGCTCCGGCCAGTGCTCCAGCTGCTGCAGGCCACGCTGGCCTGGCCTGCAGGCGTCCCGCCAACAAACAGACAGGTTTTCAAGATGACCCAGACGGCAACCCCGCTGCCCTGCAGCGAACCGGCCACAGCCCCGTATGCGGGCGTGCTGGCCAAACTCAGTCCGGCCGACCGTTACCACGAGCCCTGCGCGCATGTCTGTATTCCCCGCTCCATGCCGGATGCAGTCTATGCCAGGCTGGCGGCCACCTTCCCGCCGCTGGAGCGTTTCCAGCCCGGCGCAGCCAGTCTGGACAACCGGGTACTGCGCATCCCGGCCCATCAGGTGATTGCCGGGCCGGATTTTTCAGCAGAATGGAAGGCCTTTATGGCCTACCACACCTCCCAGGCCTTCTGGCAGGCATTCCTGCAGGTTTTCGCCGACGATATCCGCCGCCTGCATCCCCAGCTGGAGCGGCGGATCGGCAAGCCCCTGGAGGAATGGACGGCGGTGCGCCGCAGTGAGGGGCTGAAGGGTGATGTCTATCTGGACGCCCTGCTGGTGGTCAACACCCCCGTAAAGAGCCTGTCCAACGTCAAGGGCCCCCACATCGACCACCGGAAAAAACTCTGGACCGGCCTGCTGTACATGCGCGAGGACGGTGACCGTACGCCGGGTGGCAATCTGGAGCTGTTCCGGCTGCCACCCGGCGTGCGGTTCGACCGGCACAGCGTGGCCCGCAACGAAGTGGAAATAACCTGCACCGTTCCCTAT
>DIDB01000136.1 GCA_002417905.1 Pseudomonadaceae bacterium UBA5811 | reverse complement strand
CACTCAGACCGGGACAGACCATAGTGATGAATAGCAAAAAAATTCACAGAAAAACGATGGATTTTCTGGGCATCCTGCTCTGACAATACATAATCTTCTCTTCCGTTTTAGCAGGGTGACAGGCTGTCTTTGCGTATAATGCCGCGCCATGCCTCTCCAGATTCCTGCATTTTTCAGCAAAGGTCGCTCCTGCTGGCTGACCATGCTCTGGCTGCTTTTGCTGCTGGGCAGTTGTGCGGAAAAACCAACCCAGCTCCAACAGGTCAAGGACGCTGGAGTATTGCGCGTCCTGACCAGAAACACGCCCAGCACCTATTTCCAGGACCGTAACGGTGAGACCGGCTTTGAGTATGAGCTGGCCAGAGGCTTTGCCAGACACCTGGGGGTTCGACTGCAGGTCGAAACTGCAGATACTCTTGACGAGGTCTTCAGCCGGATCCACCGTCCGGGTGGACCTGACCTCGCCGCCGCCGGGCTGATTGTTACTCCAGCCCGGGAAAAACAGGTCCACTTTACCCGTTCCTATCTGGAAACCGTCACCCAGGTGGTTTATCACCGTGGCCGACCACGTCCCACGAGTCCGGAAGATCTGGCCGGAAAGCATATTCTGGTCATTAAGGACAGTGCCCAGGCCGAAGCACTGGCCAGGTTACGTCGCCGTATCCCGGAGTTGCGCTATGAAGAATCCAGCGAAGTGGAAAGTGTTGACCTGCTGGAAATGGTTGACCGGGGCCAGATTGATATCACCCTGATTGAATCCAACGAGCTGGCCATGAACCAGTTTGCCTTTTCCAACGTACGTACTGCGTTCAATCTTGATGAGACCAACCAGTTGGCCTGGGTTGTCGACGATCGTAAAGACCAGACCCTGCTGGATGCCGCCAATGCCTGGCTGAAGCAGGCAATGGAAAAAGGCACCATCCGGCAGCTTGGTGAGCGCTATTACAGTTATGTCGAAATCCTTGGTTATGTCGGTACCTATGATTTTGCCCAGCACTTGCGCAAACGCCTGCCCCGCTACGAGACACATTTCCGGGAAGCAGCCCGCACTCATGGTGTTGACTGGCGCCTGCTGGCTGCCATCAGTTACCAGGAGTCCCAGTGGCAGCCAGAAGCCACCTCAAAAACCGGTGTCCGGGGGCTGATGATGCTAACCCGGAACACGGCAGCTGCCATGGGTGTCAGCGACCGGCTGAATCCCCGGCAGAGCATCCGGGGAGGAGCCCGCTACTTCCTGCAGATCCATGCGGGCCTGCCGGAAACCATCCACGAGCCAGACCGGACCTGGTTTGCCCTGGCAGCCTATAATGTCGGCAGCGGCCACCTGGAGGATGCCCGGGAACTGGCCCGGAAAACGGGCCTTGATCCGGACTGCTGGCTGGATGTCAAAAAGATGCTCCCCCGGCTGGCCGAGAAAAGATGGTATACCCAGACCCGTTACGGTTATGCCCGTGGTGGAGAGCCTGTGCATTTTGTCGCCAATATTCGCCGGTATTACGACATTCTGGTCTGGTCAACCTATCCGCTGGGCGAATCCCGCCAGTTGGCCCAGAGCAGCCTGCACCTGCCCGGTATTCAGGGTCAGGACCTGCAGAACAGCCTGCCACCCCTGTAAAGGCTCAGGGGCGGCCAATAGGCGCAAACGCAGCGCCACAATTATCAGCCAGGACTGCCGGTGCCAGTTCGACCTCCAGTCCACGCCGGCCGGCACTGACAAACAGCGTGTCCAGCAGCCGGGCAGACATGTCAATAAAGGTCCGCAACCGCTTCTTCTGGCCCAGCGGGCTGATTCCCCCCACCAGATACCCCGTAACCTTCTCGGCGTCCCGGGGATCAGCCATATCCACTTTCCGCACACCGGCAGCCAGCGCCATGGCCTTCAGATCAAGAGTGCCCGCCACCGGCACCACCGCCACCAGCAACTCGCCTTTTTCCGTCCGGGCCAGCAGGGTCTTGAAGACCCGGAGTGGCTCAATCCCCAGCTTTTCTGCCGCTTCCAGACCATAGGAAGCTGACTTGGGATCATGGGTATAGCTATGGATCTGATAGCCGGTCCGGGCCTTTTTAAGCAGATTAATCGCAGGCGTCATACGCACATCGCAGATTGATTTCCAGATTCCGGACTTTAACCGAAACCGGACACCCGATCAGCTCCAGCGCTGCCGCAACAGGTGGGTGGCCGCCACCATATTGGCCAGTGCCGCTTCGGTTTCTGGCCAGCCCCGAGTCTTCAGCCCGCAGTCAGGATTGACCCACAAACGTTCCACAGGAATATGCCTGGCCGCGCTCTCCAGCAGGCTGACCATTTCACTTACTCCGGGAACCCGGGGTGAGTGAATGTCGTAAACACCAGGCCCTATTTCCCCCGGATAGGCAAACTGCCGGAACGCATCCAGCAGCTTCATCTGTGACCGCGAGGTTTCAATACTGATCACATCAGCATCCATGGCCGCAATAGCCCCGATGATTTCGTTAAACTCGCTGTAACACATGTGAGTGTGGATCTGTGTCTGATCCGCTACACCGGCACTGCACAGCCTGAACGCGCCCACCGCCCAGTCCAGATAGGCTTTCTGTGCCGATTTGCGCAGTGGCAAGCCTTCACGGAAGGCCGCCTCATCAATCTGGATGATGGGCGTTCCGGCCTGCTCCAGATCATGGACTTCATCACGGATGGCCAGGGCCAGCTGGCGGGCCTGGGCTTCCAGCGGAAGATCCTCACGCGGGAAGGACCACATCAGCATGGTCACCGGACCAGTCAGCATCCCCTTGACCGGCTTTTCCGTCTGGCGCCGGGCATAACCAATCCAGTCCAGGGTCATGGGTGCCGGACGGGACAGATCACCGTAAATGACCGCCGGCTTGACACAGCGCGAGCCATAACTCTGCACCCAGCCAAACCGGGTAAACAGGTAACCGTCCAGCTGTTCGGCAAAGTACTCCACCATATCATTGCGCTCGGGCTCGCCATGCACCAGCACATCCAGTCCCAGGCGCTCCTGGACAGCCACCACATGGCGGATTTCTGCCTGCATGGCCTCCTGGTAGGCCTTTGCACCCAGCTGGCCCTGACGGAAACTCCGGCGGGCCTGGCGGATCCCGGCGGTCTGCGGAAAAGAGCCAATGGTGGTCGTGGGCAGCAGGGGCAGGCGAAGCCTTTCCTGCTGCAGGACGATCCTGGCAGCAAAAGGCGACTGGCGCTGCAGATCACCGGGCTGGATTCCGGCCAGCCGGGCCTGGACTTCCGGACGGTGAATCCGCGCCGACTGCCTCCGGCTGTCCTGGACCTGCTGGCTGATGGCCAGCGCCTGCTGGACTGCGCCAGCCTCTGGCTCATCAAGGGCCTGCACCAGCAAGGCCACTTCCTGGCATTTCTGGACGGCAAAGGCCAGCCAGCTTTTCAGCCCGGCATCCATCTGGTCTTCCCGCTCAAGATCAACCGGACAATGCAATAAGGAACAGGACGGTGCCACCCAGAGCCGTTTGCCCAGCCGCAGGGCGGCATGCTGCAACATCTCCAGCGTCTGCTGCAGGTCACAACGCCAGACGTTGCGCCCGTTAACCACGCCAAGAGACAGCACCTTGTAAGCCGGCAGCCGGTCCAGCACCTGCGGGTACTGTTCAGGTGCCCGGACCAGATCCACATGCAGGCCCTCCACTGGCAGACCGGCTGCCAGCCCCAGGTTGTCCTCCAGCCCGG
The DNA here is from genome assembly GCA_002417905.1 of Pseudomonadaceae bacterium UBA5811. GTDB lineage: Bacteria > Pseudomonadota > Gammaproteobacteria > Pseudomonadales > Pseudomonadaceae > Azomonas. The sequence goes on along the minus strand of DIDB01000136.1, from coordinate 9,915 downwards.
AAAAATAGGTGGCCACCATTTTTTTCAGGGGCGCGCGCTGCAACTGGTTATAGGCCCGTTCAAAGGCAGCCTGCCAGGCTCTGGGCAGATCAAGGCCAAGAACCGGCTCATCCAGCTGGACCCACTCCACCCCGAGGCTGGCCAGCCGGTCGAGTATTGCGGCATAGACCGGCAGCAGCGGCTCCAGCAGCTCCAGCCGGTCCATATCACTGCCCTTTATCCGGCCCAGCCAGAGGTAGGTCAGCGGTCCGATCAGCACCGGCTTTACTGGATACCCCAGTGCCAGAGCCTCCTCCACCTCTTCAAACAGCTGGGTCCAGCCCAGACTGAAGGTCTGGTCAGGAGCAAACTCGGGCACCAGATAGTGGTAGTTGGTATCGAACCACTTGGTCAGCTCACAGGCCGTACCGGTCTGACTGCCCCTGGCCATGGCAAACAGGGTATCCAGGGTCGGCTGGCTGCCACCTGACCGGAAACGCTCCGGAATCACGCCCAGCATCAGGGAATGGGTCAGCACCTGGTCATACCAGGCAAAGTCTCCGACAGGCAGCCAGTGCAGTCCGGCCTCTTTTTGCAGCTGCCAGTGGGCAGCCCGCAACTGCTGGCCGGTCTGGCGCAACCCGGACTCATCCAGCTCACCGCTCCAGTAAGCTTCCAGGGCTTTTTTCAGTTCACGATCCCGGCCAATCCGCGGGAATCCAAGGGAATGGGCAACAGCCACAACGGTTCTCCTGTCCTTGTAACACTCAGGCCAGGATTCTCGTGCAGGAACATCACATGAAACAAACTCAAGTTATTTGCAAGATAAACAAAATAAATTCATAGTCCTGCAAAAGCAGACCTATCCGAGCACAGGCCCCATGCTGGAACTCCGTCACCTGAAAACCCTGCATATCCTGCGGGAAACCAACAGTCTGGTTGATGCCGCAGAGCGGCTGCACCTGACCCAGTCCGCCCTGTCCCACCAGTTTCGTGAACTGGAAGACCGGCTCGGCCTGCAGCTGTTTGTCCGAAAGACCCGGCCCGTGCGCTTTACCAGCGCCGGACTGCGCCTCCTGCAACTGGCCGACAGCATTCTGCCCCTGCTGCGCGGAGCCGAACGGGATATGGCCCGGCTGGCGGGAGGAACAGCCGGCCGGCTGAACATGGCCATCGAATGCCACAGTTGCTTCCAGTGGCTGATGCCCGCCATCGACCAGTTTCGTGATGCCTGGCCAGAAGTGGAGCTGGACCTGTCCTCCGGCTTTTCCTTTGCTCCCCTGCCCGCCCTGGGCCGGGGCGACCTGGATCTGGTCGTCACGGCCGACCCGCAATCCATGCCGGGCATCACCTACGTGCCACTATTTACTTATGAAGCCCTGCTGGCCATGAGCAACCGGCATCCACTGGCCCGGATGACCTGCATCCAGCCGGCCGACCTGGCCGGAGAAACCCTGATTACCTACCCGGTTGAACACGATCGCCAGGACATTTTTACCCGCTTTCTGGATCCGGCCGGAATTGAGCCAGCCCAGGTCCGTACGGCCGAGCTCACCGTGATGCTGATGCAGCTGGTGGCCTCCGGGCGGGGCATCTGCTGCCTGCCCAACTGGGCCCTGCACGAGTACAGTGCCCGGGGTTACGTGACGGCCCGGCGGCTGGGTGAACAGGGGCTGTTTGCCACCCTGTACGCCGCGCTTCGCGAAGACATGCTGGATGCTCCATTCATGCAGGACTTTCTGCTGACAGCCAAGGACACTTCATTTGCCACCCTGGAAGGGGTCAGCACCGCCCACCCCTTGCGCCATCAGGAGTGGACGCCAGCAGCGGGCATGGAATAATAAACGCCCCGGGAAGGAAACCCGCCAGCCTGCCAGGAGCGCCGCTGATGCAACACATTCTGGTCATTGAAGACAGCCCGATGGTCCTGAAAATCCTGTCCTACCTGTTCAGGCGGGAGCAGGGACTGGAGCCGGTCTTCTGCGCCAGTCTGGCGGAGGCCGAGGTAATGCTGGAGACCTCGGCCGGGCAGTTCTTCGCCGCCATTGTGGATCTCAACCTGCCGGATGGCCCCAACGGTGAAAGTGTTGATCTGGTCATGCGCTATCACCTGCCCTGTATCGTGCTCAGCGGCTCCTGCAACGAACAGCGCCGGGACGAACTGCTGCTCAAGGGGGTCGTTGACTATGTACTCAAGGAAAGCCAGTACTCTTATGAGTATGCTTTCCGCCTGCTGCACCGGCTGGAGCGCAACCGCCGGATCAAGATCCTGATAGCCGAAGATTCGGAAGCCACCCGCCGCTATATCCGCCATGTCCTCAGCCCGCAGGGTTTCCAGCTGATTGATGCCAGTGACGGTAATGAAGCCCTGCGCATCCTTCAGGAACAGCCAGACATCGACCTGCTGGTCGTGGACCACAGCATGCCCGGAATCAGCGGCTTTGAACTGGTCAAACTGCTGCGCCAGAAACTGCAGCGCAAGGACCTGATCATTGTCGGCCTGTCAGCCGATGCCAAGGGCTCGCTCAGCGCCACATTTATCAAGCATGGCGCCGATGATTTCCTGCGCAAACCGTTCTGCCCGGAGGAGCTGACCTGCCGGGTCATGTCCTGCCTGGAACGGCGCGACATGCTGGAAGCCCTGCGCCATGCAGCGGAATACGATGCCCTGACCGGACTGCGCAACCGGCGCTCATTCTGCGACAAGGCCGGCGCCGCCCTGAGCCCCGGCCAGCAGCCCACCCTGGCCATGCTCGATCTGGACTTCTTCAAGACCATCAACGACCACTACGGCCATGCCGGTGGCGATGCTGCACTGGTTGCCTTTGCCAGGGCACTGAAAGCGGCATTTCCCGATGCCCTGACCGGCCGCTTCGGCGGTGAGGAGTTCGTGATTTTCAGCCAGCAGGACAGCACACAGGTCAGACAAACCCTGGAAAAGCTGCGCCAGGCCTGCCAGAGCCTGCGCAATATCCAGCAAAACGTCCCTCCGCTGTCCTTCAGTGCCGGTGTTTATCAGGGGCCGGAAACACATCTTGAACAGCTGCTGCAGAAAGCCGACCAGCGCCTGTATCAGGCCAAACATCAGGGACGCGGATGTACATTCTAAAAAAGGCACGAAAATGTTGAAAGTATTGGCAAAGGGTCTATTTTGATAATCAGCAGGATCACTAGCCTGTATTCAAAATACCCGTATTGGAGAGCTCCATGAAAATCAGCGCCCGCAATGTCTTTAAAGGAACCGTAAGCGCCGTCAAGGAAGGCCCGGTCAGTGCTGAGGTAGACATTACCCTGCCGGGAGGTGACACCCTGGTTGCCGTTATCACCGAGCAGAGTCTGGAATCCCTGGGGCTGGTCAAAGGCAAGGAAATCGTAGCCCTGGTCAAGGCGCCTCTGGTCATGCTGATGACGGATGGTTCCGGTTATCGCCTGTCTGCCCGCAACACCCTGCAGGGCACCGTCAAAACTCTGGAACAGGGCATGATCAACACCGAAGTGGTCATGACCCTGCCTGGCGGTACTGACCTGTATGCCATCGTGACCAAGGAAGCTGCTGCTTCCCTGGACCTCAAGGTTGGCAGCCCGGTCACCGCCATCATCAAGGCCTCCCACATCATCGTGGGCGTTCCGGCCTGAGTCTGCTATCGGGCAGTACCTCCGGGCACTGCCTCACCCCCGGATCCGGCCAGTCGCTGTACCATCAGGCAGCAGACCAGATCCCCTTCCACATTGACCGCTGTCCGCAACGTATCCAGCAACCGGTCCACCGGCAGCAGGATGGCTACAGCCTCCACGGGCAAGCCCACAGACTGCAACACCATCATCATCGTCACCATCCCTGCGCTGGGAATGCCAGGCGCGCCCACCGACGCCAGCATGACCATCAGAAACATCACCAGCTGCTGGCCATAACCCAGCTCAGCACCCGCCAGCTGGGCAACAAACAGGGCAGCTACAGCTTCATACAACGCGGTGCCATCCATATTCATGGTGGCCCCCAGCGGCAGGACAAAATGGGCCACCGCTGGCCGGACACCCAGCTGCTGCCCGGCACACTGCAAAGACACAGGCAGGGTTGCCGCACTGGAGCTGGTTGCCAACGCCATCAGCAGTGCCTCCCAGACCCCCCGGAAAAACCGCCAGGGCGAACGTCCGGCAAGCAGAAACAGCAATCCCGGCAACACCAGCAGGCCATGAAACAGGGTCAAGCCCAGAACCAGCAGCACAAAGCCGGCCAGGGCGGACAGCAGCGCAGGCTCCTGCAGGGCCACCAGCCGGAGCAGCAGGGCCAGAATCCCTAGCGGGGCCAGCCGCATGATCCAGCCCAGCATCTGCATCAACAGATCCATAAAATCCTGCAGCAACTGCTCCAGTCGCTGATAGCGCCCCCGGCCGGCGACCAGGCCGGCACCAATAAACAGGGCAAAAACCACCACAGCCATCAGATTATTGCTGGCAAAAGCCGCAAAGGGATTCTGGAACAGGCCCGCTACCAGTTGCCGGAAGAACCCGGACAGACTCAGCTGGCTGGTCTGGAAACTGTCCATATCCATGGCAAACATCGCCAGAGACAGACCATGCCCTGGCTGGAACAGGCTGGAAAACAGCAAGGCTTCAGCGATAGCCAGAACCGTTGTCAGCAGGAAACAGAACAGGGCGGCCATCCAGACCCGCCGGATCTGCCGATGAGCCTGCAGACTGGCCACGCCAAGGGTCACGGACGTAAAAACCAGTGGTACCAACAGCATCTTCAGCAGGCCGGTAAACAGGCCACCAGCCAGCTCGCTGCCATACAGCAGGCCTTCACGCAGCCCGGAATCCTCCGGCAACGACCCGGTCAGCCAGCCACCAAGCAAGCCAAGCAGGCTGGCCAGCACAATCTGCAGATTCAGGCCAGGCATCAGCAGGCACTCCTGGGTCTCCGGTCAGAAACCACATGCTAACCGGAAGCCCGGTGTCCTAAAAAGTCACCCGTAGCCCCAGTGACAGGTTCCGCCCCGGCATCACCACCTTGTCCTTGATATAAGAGGTGACATTACGCCAGCGCTCGTTCAGCAGATTATTGACTTTCAGATACAGCAGATAATGGCCCGGCCCGGCCAGCCCGTCATAACTGAGACTGGCATTCAGCATGCTGTAACCGGCGGTCCGGGTTTCATAGGCTGCCACCTTGTTCTGGTGGCGGGTCCGGTAGAACTCCAGCTGCCCATCCAGCCCTTCCAGCAGCCGCTGGTCAAGACGCAGGCCAAGCCGGTCAGATGGAATCCGGGGCAGCCAGCCCTGGTTATGACGCAGCCGTCCCCGCACCAGATCGCCAAAAAAGGTGACAGCTGTTGCTTCCGTCAGTGCCAGGCGCAGCTCACCTTCGCCCCCGGTAAACACGGCATTATCCTGCCGGTAGTGCAGCTCCCGGTAGCCGGAACCCAGTGTCTGTCCGGTATAGGCCCCATAGATGTAATTGCTGATGGTATTGCGGTACAGGCTGGCACTGAATGTCAGCCAGCCAGCCAGTTTGCGCAGGGACAGCTCGGCATTGTGGGCCGTTTCCTTTTTCAGGTCCGGATCACCCAGCTCCACGGTACTGGTTGCGGCATGCGGCCCGTCAGAATACAGCTCCTCGGGTGTTGGCAGGCGCTGTGAACGGGTCCATGACAGACCCAACGCGTAGTCCGGCAGGAAATTCCAGACCATCCCCGCAGAAAATGACAGTCCGCGGTGCTGGCGGTCCGGCTGGCCCACCGCACTGATATGCTGCCACTCGCGCCGCAAGCCCAGTTCATAACGCCAGTTACCGCTGACATATTCCTCCACGAGGAATATGGCCCGGTTATGGGTAATGGTCTGGGGCACATAGGCTTCCTCCCCGGAAGAGCGGAAATTCCGCCGCAGGAACTGGCCTCCGAGGGTCCCACGCCAGCCCAGCAGCGGCTGGTGAGTCAGCTCCAGCCGGCCATCTGTAGCCCGGCTGTTGTACTGGGTACTGACAGCACCATCCTCTATCTCCTGATGCTGATAACGGCTATGGGCCATGCGCAGCCTGGCCCGCTCCAGCAACGGCAGCGGATCTTCCAGTTCAGCCCGCAGATCCCAGCGCCGCTGGTCAAGATCAATATAGGGCACCGCCTCATGCTCATCCTCTGTTCCGCTATCACCATCCGCCTCATGTTCCGGAGCGCACTGCCAGCCGGACAGGCTCTGTGAACATTCCGCATGCTCGTGCCCCAGCAGGCCATAGCGGTTTTGCTCTCGGCTGTAAGCCGCACCGATGTAACCCTGTTCGCCAATAAAACTGCCACCCAGCGCGTAAGTATGATTGTTATTGTAAGAACCCTGCTCCTTGCCAGGCCCGGGAATGGCATAGTCATTGTCCTGGCGCTTCATGCCCTCGGCCCGCAGGGCAAAGTGACCGGCTCCGGCAGTCAGGCCAAACACTCCGGCAGCTTCATTGGCCACTGTGTTGGTCCGCAGCTCCAGTTCACCCTCATAGCCCTTCTCCGGAACGCGGACCGGCACTTTCCGGTCAATCACATTGACAACACCACCAATGGCCCCACCACCATACATCAGGGTAGCCGGACCTTTCAGAACCTCGATCCGCTCAGCCAGCAGCGGCTCGCTGGTCACGGTGTGGTCCGGACTGATACTGGAAGCATCCAGCACATCAACCCCGTCACTGAGAATCTTCACCCGCGCGCCGGACTGCCCCCGGATTACCGGGCGTCCCACCCCGGCACCAAAACTGCTGGAACGTACGCCTGGCAGCTTCTCCAGAGTTTCGCCCAGCGTAGGCTCGCGGGTTTTGACCAGATCATCCCCCTCCAGCACCTCTGCAGGGGTCGCCAGCTGGGACTGGCGACTGGCCAGCGGGCTGGCACTGATTACCGTGGACTCCAGCTCCAGCACATCAGCAGCCGCAACAGGCGCCAGCACCAGCCCGGCCGCCCAGGCAAAGGGATTGGCAATCAGCTTCATTCAGAACAATCCAAAACAAATAAGAAACGTTATTTCATAACAATATACAGATCTAAAAACAGGTCAGGAAAGCCTGGCACCCAACAAGCCATATAGAAATAAAAAGATACATTTAATCAGCAAAGACCAGCAGTTAAATACAAAAAATCAATACAATCATTCTGTTAGACCGAAAAGCCAGATCAATGCCCCAGATAAGAACCAAGCACAATCTAGTAATAAAATCGCAATAAAGCCGTGTCTTATCAGGAAAAAAGCCAGAATTTTATGATTAACAAAATCAAATTCCAGGCATTTCTCCAGCTGGTTTTATGTGTAAAAGTATGACGACCAAAGTCTAAGTCCCGCAGGAGAGTGAAATCCCTACCTTATACGTACAGGAAACGCTGTTTTTCTGAATGGGCAGCATACCTTCTGCCCGGACATGAACGGACGGCTGATCAGAAACAACAAGATCCACGCTTTATTCTGCGTACTCCCGGCCAATAAAAAGCATTAACAAGGAGAATAATATAATGCTCAGATCCCAGACTTCCCGGGCCATGCTGCTGGCTGCCCTGACGGGCACTGCCTGTGTACCATCCATGGTGTCTGCTGCCTTTCTGGAGGGCAGCAAAGCAACCCTTGAAATGCGCAATTTTTACTTCAATCGGGACTTCCGCCAACCTACGGCAACCCAGAACCATGCCGCCGAATGGGCCCAAGGCTTCCGCTTTAAATACGAATCCGGCTTTACTGAAGGAGTTGTCGGCTTCGGTCTGGACGCCATCGGTCTGTGGGGTATCAAGCTGGACTCCGGCCGGGGCCGCTCGGGAACCGGGCTGCTGCATACCAGTAATGACGGCAAGGTTCAGGATGACTATGGCCGCTGGGGTGTCACGGCCAAAATGCGTTTTTCCAAAACCGAAGCCCGGCATGGCACCCTGATGCCCCTGCTGCCCTCAGTCTGGTCCAGTGACCTGCGGCTGCTGCCCCAGACCTTTCGCGGAACCATGCTGACCTCCAAAGAAATTGAGGGTCTGGATATCAACCTTGGCCGCCTGACCCTGGTCAACCAGCGCAACTCCAGTGCCAGCGAAAAAATCAGCATGACCAACAAGGGCGTTACCGGGGCTAATGACACGGATCGCTTCTACTTTGCCAGCGCCACTTACCAGCCCATCAAGGATCTGACGCTGGGTTATCACTACTCGGACCTGCACAACAACTACCATCAGCACTTCTTTACCCTGCTGAACGTCCTGCCGGTTACAGATAACCAGTCGCTAAAAACAGATATCCGAGTGGCCCGTTCGCTGCATAATGGCAGCACTAATGTCGATAACTGGATGATGGGCGCCATGCTGACCTACCGGATCGGCGGCCATTCATTGGGAACCGGATTCCAGAAGATGACTGGCAAAACTGGTTTTGCCTATATTAACGGCAGCAACCCTTACTTGGTGAACTTCATCCAGATCAACGATTTTTCCAACCCGGATGAGCGCTCTTGGCAACTGCGTTATGACTACAACTTTGCAGCCATCGGCCTGCCCGGCCTGACTTTCATGAGTCGCTATGCCAAAGGCTGGGATTTCCGGCGCACTGTTAATGGCCGCAGCAATGGTACTGAGTGGGAGCGGGATACTGATATCGCCTACGTATTCCAGAGCGGCCCGCTAAGAAACCTTGGACTGCAATGGCGGAATGCCACTGCCCGCAGCAATGGTACTGGCAACGACATTGATGAAAACCGCTTTATCGTCAACTACACACTGCCCCTGCTCTAAAAGAATCTGCAACCTCCTTTGACCAGCAGCCCGGGCCGCTTGCCGGGCTGTCTTTTTCACACCATACCACTTCCCTTCCGCGCACAAATCCACACGCAGCCTGTGGTTTTTTCTATATTGGGCAGGTTGAAAAGATCCAGCCATCCCCCATGTTGAAAACAAACCCAACTGCCAAGGAATCCGCATGTCTGACGAGACCAGAGCCGACCAGGGCCCCGAGACTGAACACGAAACCGAGCATGAAGTGATTCCCAACGGTCTGGCACTCCCCAACCAGACCCAGCCAGACAAGCTGTACATTATCCCGATCCACAACCGCCCGTTCTTTCCGGCCCAGGTCCTGCCCATCATTGTCAACGACGACCCCTGGGCAGAAACTCTGGAGCAGGTCGCCAAAACCCAGCACCAGCGCATGGCCCTGTTTTACGTGGAAAATGCCTCGGCGGACTCATCCGACTTTGATCCGGATGCACTACCGGAGCACGGCACCATGGTGCGCATTCACCATGCCACCCGGGAAGGAGGAAAACTGCAGTTTGTCGCCCAGGGCATGGCCCGGGTACGGATCCGCAACTGGATCCGCCGCCAGCATCCTTATCTGGCCGAGGTGGAATACCCCCAGAGTCCGGAAGACCAGCGTGATGAGGTCAAGGCTTACGGCATGGCCCTGATCAATGCAATCAAGGAACTGCTGCCGCTCAACCCGCTGTATAGCGAAGAGCTAAAGAACTACCTGAACCGTTTCAGCCCGCATGAGCCTTCACCGCTGGCCGACTTCGCCGCAGCCCTGACCACGGCCCCGGGCCCGGAGCTGCAGGAAGTCCTGGACTGCGTGCCGGTCCTCAAGCGCATGGAAAAGGTCCTGCCCCTGCTGCGCAAGGAAGTGGAGGTTGCCCGTCTGCAGAAAGAACTGTCTGCCGAGGTCAATCGCAAGATCAGCGAGCGCCAGCGGGAATTCTTCCTGAAAGAACAGCTCAAGGTCATCCAGCGCGAACTGGGCATCACCAAGGACGACAAAAGCGCAGATGCCGACGAATTCCGGGCCCGCCTGAAAGGAAAAACCCTGCCCGAACCGGCCCGGAAACGCATTGACGAAGAACTGGAAAAACTGGGCATCCTGGAAACCGGCTCGCCGGAATACGCGGTCACCCGCAATTACCTGGACTGGGCAACCAGTATCCCGTGGGGGATTTAC
>DIDB01000078.1 GCA_002417905.1 Pseudomonadaceae bacterium UBA5811 | reverse complement strand
GCGATACCCCCCAGAAACAGCCTCCCCAACTGTTCCAGTTTGGACTGGCCGCTGAAGATGAGGCCCGGGAGATTGCCCGCCAGGCCTGGACTGACGGCCATCGCCGGGTTATTGCCCTGACCCCGGATGGCGAATGGGGTACCCGCATCCGGGATGCCTTTAACCGGACCTGGCAGGAGCTGGGGGGATCCCTGATTGCCGCCGAGCCTCTGGCTCCGCCCGTAGCCATGGCCAGCCAGGTGGCCAAGCTGGTCAAACTGCGCAACAGCCAGGGCGGAGCGGAAACTGGCCAGTCCAGTGATTTCCTGTACCTGACCGCCACACCCCAGCAGGCCCAACAGCTGAAGCCGACCCTAGCCTACCAGAACGCCCGGGATCTGCCGGTTTATGCCACCTCCCAGGTCAATGCGGCCAACGGTAACCGCACCCAGTACCTGGATCTGGAAGGCATCCGTTTTACTGAAACACCCTGGCTGCTCAACCCGCAGGGAGCCCTGCAACAGGCGGCCGGAAAACAGTGGCCCCAGGCCATGGGCAGCCTGGGACGGCTGTATGCCATGGGAGCTGATGCCTATCTGCTGGCTCCCCGTCTGGACCAGCTGGTGGCCCTGCCCTCCACCCGGCTGGAAGGCCTGACCGGCATCCTGAATCTCGACAGCCAGCAGCGGATTGTCCGGACCCTGCCGTGGGCTGAGTTTCACGATGGCCAGATCATGCCACTGGCCAGCCCGCAGTGGCAGTAACCAGCAATCCGCGCCAGCTGGGCCAGCTGGCCGAAACCGCCGCGCTGGATTTTCTACGCCACCAGGGCCTGCGGCTGGTGGCCCGCAACTGGCGCTGCCGGCTGGGCGAGCTGGATCTGGTCATGCAGGAGAATGACACCCTGGTGTTTGTCGAAGTCCGCTACCGGCGCCATCAGGGCTGGGGCGGAGCCCTGTCCAGCGTCACTCCGGCCAAACAGCAGAAACTGATCCGGGCCGCCCAGAGCTTTCTGCAGCAGGAGCCCCGCTGGAGCAAACATCCCTGCCGTTTTGATGTCATTGCTCCGGATGAACAGGGCCAGTGCAGCCACACCCGCTGGATCCGCGATGCCTTTGGCGGACCCGCCTGACCCGGCCAGCAGCTCCGCTGCCCGACAGAACCAGGAGTGAATTACCCATGGACATGCAATCCCGGATTCTCCAGCTTTTCCAGGCCAGCATAGAGACCAAGCGTCAGGCCATGGAGGTCCTGGCCCCGGCCATTGAGCTGGCCAGCCAGCTGATCGTGAACAGCCTGCTCAACGAAGGCAAGGTGCTGGCCTGCGGCAATGGCGGCTCGGCCGCAGATGCCCAGCACTTTTCCTCAGAGCTTCTAAACCGTTTTGAGCGCGAACGGCCCAGCCTGCCAGCCCTGGCCCTGACCACGGATACATCGACCCTGACGTCAATTGCCAATGACTACAGCTATAACGAAGTCTTTTCCAAGCAGGTCCGCGCCCTTGGCCAGCCCGGCGATATCCTGCTGGCCATTTCCACCAGCGGCAATTCGGTCAGCATCATCCAGGCCATCCAGGCAGCCCATGACCGGGAAATGACCGTAGTGGCCCTGAGCGGCCGGGACGGTGGTAACATGACGGCGCTGCTGCTGCCGGAAGACGTGGAAATCCGGGTGCCGGCCAGCAGCACAGCCCGCATCCAGGAGGTGCACCTGCTGGTCATCCACTGCCTCTGCGACCTGATCGACAACCAGCTATTCGGAAGCGAAGACTGATGATCCTGCCCAGAACGGCCCTGCCCGGCCTGATCCTGTGCCTGTTGCTGGCCGGCTGCAGCCCGGTACTGACGGCTACCCGCAGCGAGCCCATCGAGGATGACCGGAGCACCCGGACCTTTGGCCGGAAAATTGATGACTCACTGATCGAGACCAAAGCTTCGGTCAATATCGCCAAGGCCGACCCGGCTCTCGACAGCGATTCGCATATTGTGGTGGTCAGCTATAACGGCGTGCTGCTGGTGGCCGGCCAGACCCCCAGCCAGGCCCTGAAAGAAAAGGCTGGCCAAGCCGCCAGCACGGTTCAGGGCGTCCGGCTGGTTCACAACGAGCTGCAGATCACCTCGCCCTCTTCCCTGCTGGCCCGCAGCAACGACTCGTGGCTCACGACCAAGATCAAGACCCAGATGCTGGGTGACAATGCCACCATCAAGGTCGTGACAGAAAATGGCATCGTTTACCTGATGGGGCTGGTCACCCGCCAGCAGGGCGACCTGGCAGCCAGCACCGTCCAAAGCATCAGCGGTGTCCAGCGGGTGGTCAAGCTGTTTGAATACCTGAACTGAGGCTTATTTCACCACCCGCAGGCCGGGCCGTCCGGCTGGCCGGCTTTCCGTGTCAGGGGCTGCCGGCGGTTGCGGTTCGGGCTCCGGCAGCGGCTCGGTCTCAAAGACCATGCCCTGGCCATTCTCCCGGGCGTAAATGGCCATGATGGCCCCGGCCGGAACCTGCAGATCCTGGGAAACGCCTGTAAAACGCCCGGAAAAGGTCACCACCGCATTGCCCAGCTGCAGGTCACGGACGGCCTGGGGGGCGACATTCAGCACAATCTGCCCGTCCCGGACATAGTCCTGGGGCACCACAACCCCGGGATATCCGGCATTGACCAGCAAATGGGGCGTGCACTGGTTATCAACAATCCACTCATACAGGGCGCGAACCAGATAGGGTCGGCTTGACGTCATTACAGAAGCCTCATCAGTGATGGCCACCCTGCCGCCCGGAGCGGGCTGGCAGGACAAAAACAGTCAGTGCGGACCCGCCGGCGGGTCCTTCCAGTATTCTCTTTTCAGCAACCAGGCAAACACCGTGAAAATGCCCAGAAACAGTAGTACACCCGCACCCAGCTGCCGGCTCTCCTGACGGAAAGGTGCAGCCGAATAGGCCAGAAAGTCCACCAGGTCCCTGACCCGGGCGGCATAATCCGCAGCAGACAGCTGTGCCTGCAGGGGCGCCAGCACATGGGGCATGGCCAGCCCCGGCAACAGCCGGTTGTTGACTCCGAAAGGCCGGGCCGGATCTGCATAAAAGCCCTGCAGGAAGTCCTGCAACCAGTCTGTACCCCGTACCCGGGCAATCAGGGTCAGGTCTGGTGGCTGCAGGCCGAACCAGGCCCGGGCATCCTGCCCGTCGAGACTGGACAGCATCCGGTCGCCGGGACGTGCCGGCAGCTGCTCCGGTGCAATATCCAGATCTCCGGCCACCTGGCCATAACGCTGGTAACGGGTGGAATGGCAGCCCTGACAATACTGGACAAAAGTCCAGAAGCCAGCCTGGAGCCGGATCTGGTCCGGCGTGCTGCTCCAGCCAGACAATGGCAGGACAGCCAGAAACAGGCCGAAAAACAGAACCCGCTTCATGATGGCAGGCCGCCCGCTGGCGGCCTGCCAGCTTTTTCCCGGCCGGTATAAACCGGCATCAGCAACAACGGCGCAAAATACCCCACCAGCAGCCCCCGGGCCAGCCAGATCAGGCCCTCCGCGGCAGGCAACAGCCCCAGCATGCCAAGCCCAAGCCCGCTCAGACACCAGACGACCAGCGCCAGCTGGCTGAACCGGCCCTTGTAACGCAGGGCACGGACCGGACTCCGGTCCAGCCAGGGCAGCACAAACAGCAACGCCACGGCCAGCCCCATGCAAAAAACGCCCCCCAGCTGGTCAGGAACAGCCCGCAATATGGCGTAGAAAGGAGCGAAATACCAGAGCGGCCGGATATGCTCCGGTGTTTGCAGCGGATCAGCTTCGGCATAGTTGGCCGGCTCAAGAAACAGACCGTTCATATCCGGCCAGAAAAACACCACAGCACACCAGACCAGCAGGAAAACAGCCACCCCCAGCAGATCCTTCAGGGCATAGTACGGCCAGAATGGCCGATAGCCGGGCGGACATCCGGCCCCGGCCCGGGGCCGGGCAGGCCGGACACCCAGCGGATTATTGGAGCCCACCGCCCGCAGGGCCGCCAGATGCAGCAGTATCA
>DIDB01000127.1 GCA_002417905.1 Pseudomonadaceae bacterium UBA5811 | reverse complement strand
AGGCCAAGGTCATCGAAATTTTCGTCCAGCCCGGCAACCACATCGACAAAGACCAGAGCCTGCTGACCCTGGAATCTGACAAGGCCAGCATGGAAATTCCGGCACCGGCCGCCGGCACAGTCGAACACGTTGCCGTGCAGATCGGGGATGAAATCGGTACTGGCGACCTGATCCTGCTGCTTGGCGGCCAGCCGGCCGCACCAGCCAGCCCCGTGCCTGCCCAGGCCACAGCCACGCCGGCCCCGGCCGTACCGGCCGTCGCCGCCACTGCGGCCGAGGCAGACCTGCGCCCGGCGCCCACGGCCAAGAGTGAGCACCCGATGCCGGCCGGCGCACCCAGCCGCGATGGCGCCCGGGTACATGCCGGCCCGGCCGTACGCAAGCTGGCCCGGGAGCTGGGGGTAGAACTGGCAACAGTCACCGCGACCGGCCCGCGCGGACGGATTCTCAAGGAGGATGTGCAGGCCTACGTCAAGGCGGCCCTGCAGCAGCCCGCCACCGCACCGACGGGCCCGGCGGGCAGCGGTATTCCGCCTGTTCCGGCAGTGGACTTCAGCAAGTACGGCGAAACGGAAGAAATTCCGCTGACCAGGCTGATGCAGCTTGGAGCGGCCAACCTGCACCGCAGCTGGCTGAATGTGCCCCATGTCACCCAGTTCGAGTCGGCAGACATCACTGAGCTGGAGGCCTTCCGGGTCGCCCAGAAAGCGGTGGCAGAAAAGGCTGGCGTCAAACTGACCGTCCTGCCGCTGCTGCTCAAGGCCTGTGCCCGGCTGCTCCAGGAAATGCCGGAGTTCAACAGCTCGCTGGCCCCGGGGGGGGCAGCCCTGATCCGCAAAAAATATGTGCATATCGGCTTTGCCGTCGATACGCCGGAAGGGCTGCTGGTTCCGGTAATCCGCGATGTCGACCGGAAGGGACTGCTTCAGCTGGCAGCCGAAGCCGCCGAACTGGCTGAAAAAGCCCGCAGCAAGAAACTGTCACCGGAAGCCATGCAGGGGGGCTGCTTCACCATCTCTAGTCTGGGCCATATCGGCGGGACCGGCTTTACGCCTATCGTCAATGCGCCTGAAGTGGCCATTCTGGGGGTATCTAAAGCCACCCTGCAGCCGGTCTGGGATGGCCAGGCCTTCCAGCCCCGGCTGATGCTGCCGCTGTCACTGTCCTATGACCACCGGGTCATCAACGGTGCTGCAGCCGCCCGCTTTACCCGGCGGCTGGCTGACGTGCTGGCAGAACTGCGCAGCCTGCTGCTCTGATCAAGCCTGCAGCCGGCGACAGAACCCCGCATCCTGCGGGGTTTTGTCTTTCTGCGACCTGCTTTGTACAAAAAATTGTGCCGGCAGACGCGCAGGCAGCCACAAAGATGATACAAAATGCCGTTAAGCCATGGTCAGGAGCGGCCAGTGGCCCGCCCGCACGGATGCTGTCAGACTGCCGACAGATGGTTCCATGGCCTCCATGCTAGTAAAAAATCCCGGCAATCCCGGTTATTCCGCCCGATGCCTCCCCTCCAGAACCGGCCAGCAGCTGTGGACAAGCGTCGTTTCCTGAAAGACTCCGCCAGCACCATGGCGGACATGATTCCCCTGCCAACTCCGGCCCGGCTGGGATTGCTGCGCTTTGAGCGGCTGAATGATCCGGGCTGGCCGCTGCTTTATCTGGACAGTGCCTGTGATGCGGAGCTGGGCCTGCCGGCAGCCGGGCTATGTACCCCGGCCGGAGATAACTATGCCAGTCTGATCAGCGAGGCCGTCCGCCTGCAGCAGCATCAGGTGATCCAGCAGCAGCTGGCCGGAGGGCATCACAGCTACCGTATCCGTTACCTGCTGCAGGGACCGCAGGGTGTGCTGGACATCCTGGAAACCGGCGAGCGTTACTATCAGGCTGGTCAGGAGCTGCTGCATGGCTATCTGCTGGCCATGCCCGGGCTGGAGCGCCCGGCGGACATGCTGCAACACCCACCCACACGGCAACAGCCAGAAGCGGACCGCGCCCGGTGCCAGGCCCTGCTGGACAGCCTGTACCGCAAACCCACCGGCAGTCTGGACGCGCTGGCCGAAACCCTGACCGCAGCCCTGCCCGGCCTTTACCAGGTCCGGCATGCCAGCCTGTGGCTTCTGGAACCCCTGCAGCTCCGCTGTCTGGCCGAGGATGGCCAGTCAGTCCCGGAGATGGCAGCCACCCAGCCGCTTCAGGAAATGCCCCGCCATCTGCATGCCCTGCGCCAGGAGCGGCAGCTCGAACTGAACGATGTCCGCCAGGCCGCGGACCGCAGCGAACTGGCGGGCTATTTCAGCCAGAGGCAGACTGCGGCCGTACTCGATGCCGGCATCCGGGTCCAGGGCCAGCTGGCCGGGGTGCTGCGCCTTGAGCAGGACAGGTTTCCCCGGGAATGGTCAGCCGGAGAAATAGCCTTTATCAGTGAACTGGCCGAAGCACTGGGCCAGAATATTCTGGGTCGCCAGTACACCCGTACCAGCCACGCCCTGCAGCTGTTCCAGCAGGCGGTGGAGCAGAGCAGCAGCGCTTTTCTGCTGCTGGACCGGGAGGGCCGGGTTGAATACGCCAGCTCCGGATTTACCCGGATTACCCAATACCAGCCTGAAGACGTCCAGGGCCAGCTGATTACCGAACTGCCTGCCCTGGAGGATATCAGTGACCTGCTGCAGGATGCGCGCACAGCCCTGAGCCGCCGCCGCAGCTGGCAGAGCGGCTTCCGCGGCCGGCGCAAGAACCTGCTGCCCTACTGGGGCCAGCTGTCTGTTTCCAGGGTATTTGATCACCGGCAGCGACTGAGCAATTACATTGTCATCTATGAAGACATCACCGAAAACCGGCTGGCCCAGCAGCAGATCGAGCGGCTGAGCTGCACCGACAGCCTGACTGGCCTGGTCAACCGCGGCAGCTTTATCCGCACCCTGGAGGAACGCTTCAGCCAGGAGGACAGCCCAAAACTGGTGCTGGTCCTGGTGGATATCGACAACTTCAAGCGGATCAACGACAGTCTGGGACACCGCACCGGTGACCGGCTGCTGGTCAAGCTGGCCCGGCGCCTGACCAATGCCCTGGAGGCCCGGGGCCAGGTGTCGCGTTTTGCCAGCAACGAATTCGCCATCCTGATTGAAGGCATGGCTCTGGACGACGGCCTGCAGCTGGCCCGCCAGCTGCTGAAAAGCCTGGACAAGCCACTCTATATCGATGGCCAGCTGATCAGCATCAGCGGCTCTGCCGGACTGGCCGCCTCACCGCAGCATGGCTTTGATCCCCAGACCCTGATGAAACATGCCGGGCTGGCCCTGCACAAGGCCAAGGCCAACGGCAAAAGCCAGGTCCAGACCTTTACCGCCACCCTGAACACCGAGGCGGACTTCCGGCTGTTCCTGGAAAACAGCCTGCGCCGGGCGCTGGTCCAGGAGGAACTGGAGCTGTTTTACCAGCCCAAGGTGTGCCTGATGAGCGGTCGGCTGCTGGGCCTTGAGGCACTGCTGCGCTGGAATCACCCGGAAAAGGGCATGATCCAGCCGGTTCACTTTATCAGCGTGGCCGAGGAAACCGGACAAATCATTCCCATCGGCAAATGGGCCGCCCGCCAGGCCTGCCGCATGGGCCGGCGGCTGTCCGAGCAGGGGTTTACCGGGCTGAGCGTGGCCATCAACCTGTCGCCCCGGCAGTTCGCCGACCCGGCGCTGGTCAGCACCCTGCAGGATATTCTGGCCGAAGAGCAGCTTCCCCCGGCCTGCCTGGAGCTGGAGCTGACCGAAAGCCTGCTGCTGGATGCTACCGAGCAGACCCACCAGCAGCTCAACCAGCTCAAGGAGATGGGCCTGACCCTGTCCATGGATGACTTTGGAACCGGCTATTCCTCGCTGAGCTATCTGAAAAAATTTCCCATTGATGTCATCAAGATCGACCGCAGCTTCGTCAAGGATATCCCGGACAACCAGGACGACATGGAGATCACCTCGGCCGTTATCGCCATGGCCCATAACCTGAAGCTGAAAGTGGTCGCCGAAGGCATTGAGACCCAGCAGCAGCTGACGTTCCTGCGCCGCCACCGTTGCGACATCGGCCAGGGTTACCTGTTTGACCGGCCGATTCCGGCCAGCCAGCTGCCGGGCCGCCTGCAGCACTACCGGTTCCAGCCCGGCTGAACCCCATACCAAGGAGAAACGCCATGTCCCGGGCCAGCTCACTGCCCACGCCGGATCAGGCCCTGCCAGGCCGCGACACGGCCATGCCCGTCCCCGGACGGCACCTGGTCAGCGGCCAGCCACTGCAGCCCCCCTTCCCGGACACCCTGCAACGGGCCCTGTTCGGCATGGGCTGTTTCTGGGGTGCCGAGCGCCTGTTCTGGCAACAGCCCGGGGTCTGGAGCACGGCGGCCGGCTATGCCGGTGGCCATACCCCCAATCCGGCTTATGACGAAGTCTGCTCCGGGCTGACCGGTCACTGCGAAGTGGTCCAGGTCATCTTTGACCCGCAGCAGACCGACTACTGGCAGCTGCTGCAGCTGTTCTGGGCAAACCACGACCCGACCCAGGGCATGCGCCAGGGCAATGACCAGGGCACCCAGTACCGTTCGGCCCTGTACTGCACCAGCCCATTGCAGCTGCAGCTGGCCAGACACAGCTGCGAGCAGTTCCAGAAGGCTCTCCGGCGGGCCGGTTTCGGCCAGATCACCACCGAAATCCGCCAGGCGCCAGCGTTCTACTATGCTGAGGCCTGGCACCAGCAGTATCTGGCCCGCAACCCGGATGGCTACTGCGGCCTGCGGGGCACCGGTGTCTGCCTGCCCGGCCAGTGATGGCCCGGCAGAACGCACCGGTTTTACAGTCTGGAACAAAAAAGCCGGGGCTGTCCGTTAGTCGGACTTGCCCGGAGAAAAATGTAGTGTTAAAAATCAGACACTACAAAACAGGAATCCGGTCCCGGCAACAGCGCCCGCTGCCGGAAGCCAGAAGGTCACCCGGTGTCACCAGGCGAATCCTGCTGGCCACGGACCATCCTTTTATGGACTGCCCGGAGCAGTCCTGCCACGACCCAGAGGAAGTCAAGTGATGACTGAGCGCGTTCAAGCCGGTGGCCTGCAGGTCGCCAAAGCCCTGTACGACTTCGTAAACAGCGAAGCCATTCCTGGCACCGGCATCTCCGCCGAAGCCTTCTGGAAGGGCGCTGACAGCGTCATCCATGATCTGGCTCCGAAAAACCGGGCCCTGCTGGCCAAACGGGACGACTTCCAGAGCCGCATTGACGCCTGGCACAACCAGGCGGGCCAGGCCCATGATGCCATTGCCTACCAGCAGTTCCTGCGGGACATCGGTTACCTGCTGCCCGAACCGGAAAACTTCAGCATCAGCACGACCCATGTGGATGATGAAATCGCCCGCATGGCCGGTCCGCAGCTGGTAGTGCCGGTCATGAATGCCCGCTTTGCCCTGAATGCGGCCAATGCCCGCTGGGGTTCGCTGTACGATGCCCTGTACGGCACCGATGCCATTCCGGAAGAGGAAGGTGCCGCCCGGGGCAGCAGCTATAACGAAATCCGGGGCGGCAAGGTCATCGCCTTTGGCCGGCGCTTCCTGAACGGCGCGGCCCCCCTGAAAGATGCCCACTATGAGGATGTCGCCAGCTACCGCATCGAAAACGGCCAGCTGGTCATCAGCCTGCAGAACGGTGGCCAGACCGGCCTGCAGGACCCGGCCCGGCTGGCCGGCTACCAGGGCAGCCCGGAAAACCCCACCGCCATCCTGCTCCGGCATAACGGCCTGCACATCGAGCTGCAGATCGACCGCGAACATATCATCGGCCGCCAGAATCCGGCCGGGGTCAAGGACATCCTCCTGGAATCGGCCCTGACTACCATCATGGACTGCGAGGACTCGGTCGCCGCCGTGGATGCCGAAGACAAGGTGGTGGTGTACCGCAACTGGCTTGGCCTGATGAAAGGCACCCTGACCGAACAGGTCAGCAAGGGTGGCAAGACCTTCGAGCGCAGCATGCATGACGACCGGACCTACACGGCGCCGGACGGCAGTACGCTCAGCCTGCATGGCCGCTCCCTGCTGTTTGTGCGCAACGTGGGCCATCTGATGACCAACGATGCCATTCTTGACCGGGACGGCCACGAAGTCCCCGAAGGCATCATGGATGCACTGGTTACCAGTCTGGCAGCCCTGCACGATCTGAAAGGCCTGACCTCCCGCAAAAACAGCCGGACAGGCTCGGTCTATATCGTCAAGCCGAAAATGCATGGCCCGGAAGAAGTCGCCTTCACCCGAGAGCTGTTCAGCCGGACGGAAGCCCTGCTGGGCCTGCCGGCCTGCACCCTGAAAGTCGGCATCATGGACGAGGAGCGCCGGACCACGGTCAACCTCAAGGCCTGCATCCACGAAGCCCGCGCCCGGGTCGCGTTTACCAACTCCCGCTTC
>DIDB01000033.1 GCA_002417905.1 Pseudomonadaceae bacterium UBA5811 | reverse complement strand
TGGTGCGGCGGGGGGACACCGGGAAAGCGGACATGGTGGGGACACGTGGGCAGTTCGGCACTCAGCAGGGGAGGGGCCACGACATAGCCGGTTGTCCAGCCCGTTACATGGTACGTTTTGCCAAAGGAGCTGACCACAAAGGCCCGAGCATACAGCTCCTCATGACGCAACACGCTGGCATGCGGCCGGCCATCAAAAATCAGGTGCTCGTACACCTCATCGCTCAGGATGTAGAGGTCCCGTCCCCGTAGCAGAACGGCCAGCCGCTCCAGATCCTCCAGCGCCAGCGAGGCTCCACTCGGATTATGCGGGCTGTTGAGGATGATCAGACGGGTGCGGGGGCCGAGCGCCGCCTCCAGCCGGGCCCAGTCGATGCCAAAGTCCGGCTGGAGCAGCGGCAGATGAATACAGCGCCCCTGGGCCAGCTGCACCCCAGGCTCATAGCTGTCATAACAGGGATCAAAAACTATCACCTCATCCCCGGGGCGGACTACCGCCTGAATGGCGCAAAACAGCCCCTGGGTCGCTCCGGGCACCACGGTCACTTCAGTGTCCATATCCACCGGGCGACCGTACAGCTGCTGCACCTTGCGGGCAATCTGCTCGCGCAGGGCCGGCAGGCCGGCCATCGGTGCGTACTGGTTATTCCCGGCCCGGACATGCCGGCAGACGGCCTCGCGCAGGGCTTCCGGGCCATCAAAGTCCGGAAAGCCCTGGGACAGGTTGATGGCTCCGCATTCCTGGGCCAGCCGGGACATCAGGGTGAAAATCGTGGTGCCCACATCGGGCAGCTTGCTGACCAGCATCTGCATCCTCCTGGCGGGCCCGGGCCTAACGCCGGTCCTTGCGTTTTTTCTCGGCTTTTTTGTGGTGGGACATCAGACGCCGCTTCTTGTTGACCTGCCGGTCAGTTAGCTGGTTCTTGCGCCCCTCAAAGGGATTCTCTCCCCCTTTGTACTCAATGCGAATGGGAGTGCCCACCAGTTTGAGCACCCGGCGGAAGGTGTTTTCCAGATAGCGGGTATAGGCCCGGGGTACGGCGTCCACCTGATTGCCATGAATCACGATCAGCGGTGGATTGGCGCCACCCAGATGGGCATAGCGCAGCTTGATCCGCCGGCCATTGATCAGCGGCGGCTGGTGCTCCTGCACCGCATCTTCCAGGATCCGGGTCAGCCGGCTGGTGGGCCAGCGGGTTACCGCCGAGGCAAAGGCCGCCTGCACCGAGCGGTACAGATGCCCGACCCCGGTGCCGTGCAGGGCCGAGATAAAGTGGATATCGGCAAAGCTGGCAAACAGCAGGCGCCGCTCCAGTTCGATTTTGACGAAGTCGCGCTGGCGCGGGTCCATGCCATCCCACTTGTTCAGGGCAATCACCAGCGCCCGGCCCGTTTCCAGCACAAAGCCCAGCAGGTTGAGGTCATGCTCCACCACCCCTTCCCGGGCATCCATGACAAAGATGACCACATTGGCATCCTGGATGGCCTGCAGGGTCTTGACCACGGAGAATTTTTCCACAGCCTCGAAAATCTTGCCCCGCCGCCGGACCCCGGCGGTATCAATCAGGGTGTACTTCTCATCATCCCGTTCAAAGGGAATATAAATACTGTCCCGGGTGGTTCCGGCCTGGTCATAGACAATAACCCGCTCTTCGCCCAGCATCCGGTTGACCAGCGTCGACTTGCCCACATTGGGCCGGCCGATGATGGCAATCTTGATCCCGTCCTTTTCGCTGGGACCGGGGACCCGGGGTGCGGGCAGTGCCTGGCCTTCCACGCTTTCGGCCGCTTCGTCTTCGGCCTCTTCCAGCCTGGCATCCTTTGGAAAACTGCCCAGCACCGCTTCCAGCATGGCCTGGATACCCCGGCCATGGGCGGCGGCTACCGGCCAGGCATCCCCCATGCCCAGTACGCTGAATTCAGCTCTGGCGATATCGGGATCAACGGTATCCACCTTGTTGGCCAGCAGGAAAGCCTGCTTGTTACGCCGGCGCAAATGAGTGACGATCATCTGGTCAGCCGCCGTCAGCCCGGCCCGGGCATCCACCATGAACAGGACCGCATCAGCCTCTTCGATGGCCTGCAGGGACTGCTCGGCCATTCTGGCATCAATCCCCTCTTCATCGCCGGACAGCCCCCCCGTATCCACCACAATGTAGGTGCGGCCCTGCCAGGTGGCCTCGCCATACTGGCGGTCGCGGGTCAGCCCGGCAAACTCGGCCACAATGGCATCGCGGGTCCTGGTCAGACGGTTGAACAGGGTAGATTTGCCGACGTTCGGCCGCCCCACCAGGGCAATCACGGGAACCATCCGGCTCTCCAGTTTAATCGTATGAGAAATACAAAGGCCGCTGCCCGGGGCAGCGGCCAGACCTTGATACTTGCAGGATCCGGACAAAGACCGGCCTGATGTCAGTCCTCCCCGGTGCGGGTAAAGGCCACCAGGTCGCCATTATTTCCAAAAGCGTACAGCCAGTCACCCTCCACCAGCGGCTGGACCCGGACGCCGGAAGTCGCACCGATTTTCCAGCCGGAGGCGTTGACCTCGACCCGGCCAACAAAACGGCCGTCAATCTGGCTGAGCAGATGCAGATAGCCTTCCAGATCCCCCACCACCACATAGCTGGAATAGGTGACCGGTGCCGACAGCTGCCGTCTGGCCAGAGCCGTATTGCTCCACAGCACCCGGGTCGAGCGCTCGTCAATGCCCTGGACCGTACCATTATCCAGGGCCAGATAAACACTGCCGTAGCCCTGGGCCACACCGGTATAACTGGATGCATCATGCTGCCAGAGCGGCCGGCCGGACTCCAGTTCCAGGGCGACCACCTTGCCCTGATAACTGACCGTATACAGGGTGCCCCCCGAAAGCAGCAGGCCACCATCGATATCCACCACCCGCTCCAGCTCGGAGCGGCCTTTGGGAATCGCCACCGGCTGCTCCCAGACCGGCAAGCCCCGGCGGGTATCCAGGGCAATCACCTTGCCGGTGGACAGCCCGGCAATGGCCAGCTGACCGGTCAGCAGGGGCGCACTGGTACCCCGCAGGGTCAGTACCGCCGGCGCGCTGTCATAACTCCAGCGTCGCACCCCATCCTCAGCATCCAGGGCCACCAGCTCATCATTTCTGGCCTGGACCAGCACGATATCACCATTGATCGCCGGCGGAGCCAGGATTTCATTCCTT
>DIDB01000046.1 GCA_002417905.1 Pseudomonadaceae bacterium UBA5811 | reverse complement strand
ATCCGTTCATGCCGTTCATCACTGAGGAAATCTGGCAGCGCATCAAGGTCCAGGCAGGCAAACAGGGCCCAACCCTGATGCTGCAGCCCTGGCCCGTGGCCGATGAACAGCAGATCAGCCGGGCTGCCGAGCAGGATATTGAATGGATCAAGGCCCTGATGCTGGGCATCCGCCAGATCCGGGCCGAAATGAATATCTCCATGGCCAGACGCATCGACATCATCCTGGCCCGGACCTGCCCGGAAGATGAGCGGCGCCTGCAGGACAACCTGCCACTCCTGGCCAAGCTGGCCAAACTGGAAACCGTGCGCCTCCTGCCGGAAGGCGAAGAGCCGCCCCTGTCAGCCACCGCCTTGGTCGGCGAAATGCAGGTGTTGGTCCCCATGGCGGGCCTGATTGACAAGGAGGCCGAGCTGGCCCGTCTGGACAAGGAAATCCAGCGGCTGGACACCGAGGTCAGGCGGGTGGCCGGTAAACTGGCCAACCAGGGCTTTGTGGCCAAAGCGCCGGCCGCAGTGATTGACAAGGAGCGGGCCAGACTGGCTGAAGCGGAGCAGGCCCTGCTGCAGCTGGCCGGACAGCGCGAAAAAATCGCCGGACTCTAAAACAGAAGGGCCCCATCCAGAAGAAGGGGCCCTGCCTGAGCCAGATGGCGATCAGATCCCGGAAACCGGGGTGCAAAATGTCAGCTCATTTCCCGGCAGCCGGTTACATGGCTGGCTGACCAACGCCAGCACCATCTTCTGGGCTGCCTGGAAATCCACGGACATCATGACGCTCAGAGCGGTAATGGTAACGATGGAGCACACAAACAGCTTTTTGGCCCAGACCCGGTCATCTGCTGCGGTATAGCCGGAAACGCCCATCCATAGCCAGCAAGCCCCGCTGACCGCAGCCACCACAAAGTAGCTGTAGCCGGCATAACCGCTGATACTGAGCATCAGGGTGGCCACCAGAAATGCCGCAATATAGAGCACGATCTGCCGCTTGGCCGCAGAAATGCCCCGGATCACCGGCAGGACTGGAATATTGGCCGTCAGATAGTCGTTAAAACGGAAAATCGCGATGGCATAAGAATGCGGCATCTGCCAGAGGCTGAAAATCAGCAGCAGTATCGCCGCGCCCATGTCGAACCGGTTGCTAACGGCGCAATATCCTACAACGGGTGGCACGGCACCAGACAGGCTGCCAACCAGTGTTCCATAAACCGAGCGCCGCTTCAGCCAGAGGCTGTAAAGCCCCACATAGACCACAAAGCCTGCAAGGGTCAGCGTCGTGGCCAGAGGATTGGCTGTTTTATGAAGCAGGGTAACGCCTGCAATCCCGAGGGCACAGGCGTACAGGATGGCATGGGCCGGTGGCACCAGCCCGCGGACCAGAGCACGGTTCCGGGTCCGCTCCATCTTTTCATCGATATCCCTGTCGATGTAGTTGTTGAATACACAGCCGGAAGCAATGATCAGGGATACGCCCAGAGCCGTTGCCAGAAACAGCACCAGATCGATATTCCCCCGTGAAGCCAGGAAAAAGCCACCGGCTACGGAAATCAGGTTTCCGAAGACGATACCCGGCTTGGTCAGGAGCAGGTATTGCTTGATCATCGCAGGCACTCTTCAGTTGACCATCATGTGATAGTGCATGCTCCACATGATCCAGACGGACAGCCCCACCAGAAACACGATGACCAGCGCGACAAAGATCAGGGAAACCAGATTCCAGGCCTGCGCCGGGGCAAAGTTCAGGTGCAGGAAGTACACCAGATGCACGATGATCTGGACCACCGCAAACAGGGCAATCACCAGCACCGTGGTCGCAGGTGGCAGCAGCCCACCCATCACCAGGGCAAATGGAATCACGGTAAGGATGATCGCCAAGATAAAACCCGTCATATAGGACTTGCGGGTGCCATGGCTGTTTTCATGTCCCTGTGCCATTTACAGGACCCCCATCAGATAGACAACGGTGAACACACAGATCCAGACCACATCCAGAAAGTGCCAGAACAGGGTCAGCAGGTTCAGGCGGGTCCGGTTGGTGTCATTCAGGCCACGGCTGCGGATCTGGTGCATCAGCACCAGCATCCAGACCAGACCGGCCGTTACGTGCAGTCCGTGGGTTCCCACCAGAGTAAAGAAGGCTGACAGGAAAGCGCTGTGACTCGGGCCATGGCCCCCGATCACCAGATGATGGAACTCATAAAGCTCCATGCCCACGAAGATCACCCCAAGGCCAAAGGTAAACTTCAGCCACTTCATGACCTCGCGCTCCTGCCCCTGGTGCATGGCCACCGTGGCCAGCCCCGAAGTGATGCTGGAGAACAGCAGGATAAAAGTTTCCACCAGGACAAATGGCAGTTCAAAAATATCCCTGCCGGATACGCCACCGGCCGTGGCATCTTTCAGCACGGCATAGGTGGCAAACAGGCAGGCAAACAGGATGCAGTCGGTCATCAGGTAGACCCACATCCCGAACAGCTTCAGCCCGCCGGTGTCATGGTGGTGTTCATTGCCCGCATGGGGCGCCGTGTCTTGGTTCGGAATATCAGTAGCGGACATGGTTTATGCCTGTGTAGCGGTTGCTTGCAGTGCCTGCTGTACGTTCTGCTGGTGAGCCTGCTCGATCCGGGCAATCTCTTCAGGCTGTACGTAGTAATCCACGTCGTAGTTGTAGGTACGGATCACGAAACTCGCAATCAGGCCCACAAAGCCGACGGCAGCCAGCCACCAGATGTGCCAGATCAGGGCAAAGCCCAGAACGGTAGAGAGCAGCCCCATGATGACTCCGGCGCCCGTATTTTTCGGCATATGAATCGGCGCATAGACCCCGGGTATTTCAGTGGCCGGCAGATTGCCCCGCTTCTGCTCATGAAATGCATCCAGCCGGTCCGCACGCGGCAGGACGGCAAAATTGTAGAACGGCGGCGGTGATGAGGTCGCCCACTCCAGGGTCCGGCCATCCCAGGGGTCGCCGGTCACATCGGCGTTCTGCCTGCGCTGGAGGAAGCTGAGCACCAGCTGCATGACAAGGCACGCCACGCCGAGGGCAATAAAGACCACGCCCAGTACGGCAATCTGCATCCAGATAGTCCAGTCCGGATTATCGTAGTAGTTCATGCGGCGGGTGGCGCCCATAAAGCCGAGGACATACATCGGAATAAAGGCAATGTAGAAGCCGACCGTCCAGAACCAGAAGGCATAGCGGCCCCACGTGTCATTCAGCCTGACTCCGGTCGCCTTCGGGAACCAGTAGGTAATCCCCACCAGGTAACCGAACACTGCACCACCAATAATCACCGTATGGAAGTGTGCCACCAGGAACAGGCTGTTATGCAGCAGGAAATCGGCCCCGGGAACAGCCATCAGTACCCCGGCCATACCACCAATGGAGAAGGTGATCAGGAAGCCCAGGGTGTACAGGGTCATGCTGTTGATTTCGAGACGGCCACGATACATTGTGAACAGCCAGGTAAAGATTTTCACTCCGGTCGGAATTGCAATGATCATCGTCGCAATGCCGAAGAAGGCATTAACGCTGGCCCCCGAGCCCATGGTGAAAAAGTGGTGCACCCAGACCACAAAAGACAGGATGGCAATCGCCATGGTGGCCGCCACCATCGAGGTATAGCCAAACAGCGGCTTGCGGGAGAAAGTAGCGGTTACTTCCGAGAACACACCAAAGGCCGGCAGGATCAGGATGTACACCTCGGGATGACCCCAGGCCCAGAACAGGTTGACGTACATCATCGGATTTCCACCCAGGGTATTGGTGAAGAAGTGGAAGTCCAGATAACGGTCCAGCGACAGCAGGGCCAGTGCAGCGGTCAGGATCGGAAAGGATCCGCAGATCAGGATATTGGAGCAGAACGCCGTCCAGGTGAACACGGGCATTTTCATCAGGCCCATGCCCGGTGCCCGCATCTTGAGAATGGTCACGATAAAGTTGACCCCGGCCAGTGTCGAGCCGATGCCGGCGATCTGGATACTCCAGATGTAATAGTCAACCCCGACCCCCGGGCTGAACTCCAGGCCGGACAGCGGCGGATAGGCCACCCAGCCGGTCTGGGCGAACTCCCCGACCCCCAGCGAAATATTGACCAGAATGACCCCGGCCACAAACAGCCAGAAACTCAGGTTATTCAGGAAAGGAAAGGCCACGTCCCGGGCACCGATCTGCAGCGGAACCACCACGTTCATCAGGCCGGTGATCAGGGGCATGGCCACAAAGATCAGCATGATGACGCCATGCGCCGTAAAGACCTGGTCATAATGCTCTGGCGGCAGGAAGCCCGGATTGTCCGAGTAAGCCAGGGCCAGATGGGTTCGCATCATCACCGCGTCGGCAAAGCCACGCACCAGCATGACCAGCGCCACCACGATATACATGATGCCGATTTTCTTGTGGTCCACGCTGGTCAGCCACTCTTTCCAGAGATGGCCCCAGGCGCCGCGCCAGGTAATCAGGGCCACTACCAGCGTACCAATGACACCCACGGCCGCGAGTGTGTACATGATGATCGGTTCGTGCAACGGAACCGCATCCAGGGTTAGTTTTCCGAACATGGTTACGGGTTCTCCACCGGAGCTGCTACAGCGCGGGCATCTGCAGGACGGTCTGCATACTGGTACTGGTCAATAATCTGCTTGAACAGTCCGGGCTGAACATTGGAGTAGTAAGTCACCGGATGTACCGGATAACGGTGATTGACCGGCTCGCCCGGTCTGGCCAGTGCCTTGAAGCGGGCAAAATCCAGAGCAGAACCGCCTGCCCTGGCCCTGGCAACCCAGGCCTCAAAATCCGCTTCGCTGCCCACATGGGTGGTAAAGCGCATGGACGAGAAGCCGTTGCCACTATAGTTGCCTGACTGGCCAAAATAGTCGCCCGGCTCATTGGCCACCAGATGCAGCTGGGTACGCTGGCCGGCCATGGCATACACCATGCCACCCAGCTGGGGAATGGACAGCGTATTCATGACGGAGTCAGAGGTGATGTTAAAGCTGACCGGTGTATTCACCGGGAAAACCAGCTCATTGACTGCCGCTACGCCCTGCTCCGGATAGATGAACAGCCACTTCCAGTTCATGGCCACCACATCCACCTGAATGGGCTTCACCTCTGACTCGATCGGTTTATAAGGATCCAGTGAATGCGAGGTCTTCCAGGTAATCATGGCCAGCACCACGATAATCAGAATGGGACCACCCCAGACCACCGCCTCGATCCCATAGGAGTGGGACCAGTCGGGGGAGTAGGTTGCGGCCTTGTTGGAGGCCCGGTAACGCCAGCCAAACAGCACCGTCATGACAATCGCCGGAATGACCACCAGCAGCATCAGCCCAATCGCTGTCAGTATCAGGTTACCTTCCTGAACGCCTATTGTGCCTTTGGAATCAAAGAGCGCCAGACTGCAGCCGCTTAACGAAACTGCACCCAATAGCGTCAGGCATGTCCGGAAAAAAGAATGATATTTCCTGTTGTTCATTTCACGCCCTTCAGCAAGTAATACCCCGTTAATCCATATACCCGGCCTGACCTCATGGATAACAGATGGCCTCTCCGGGGCGGGCGAAACCTGCATGACGGCAAGTCAGGCTCATGATGGCCTGCTCACGCTAACCATACAGTTAGTGCACTATAGCCGGCAAAACAGCGTGATATACACTACCACGTCCACCAGCACCAGCACTTCCCGGCTTACGGAATTTCTGGTTGCAGGATGAAGCTGCCGTAGAACAGGCTGCCAGCCCCGGAGCCACTGAAGTTTAGCCACAACTGACCGCCAGGCCAGTGCTACAGGATAATATTCCCGTGGTGCAAAAATGGCATTGCAGTGTGGAACATGTCACCAGCCAGAAAACAGCATCACCAGCTGCAGTAGCAGCCCTGGGCCACCACACCGCCCGCCTGCACCGGCCGCCCCCGGACCAGCGCATCCAGGACCGGCTCGACAAAGCTGGTCGCCGAATTGCACACCAGCCCCTCACTGTAAGGCCCCGCATAAGCCAGCCGGCCAGACCGGTCCCAGATGGCAATCGCCGGGCTGGCCGGCAGGGTTTCCATTCCGGCCAGCGCCGGCAGCGGCTGCAGCCGGCCCTGCAGGAAAGGAGCCAGCTGGCCGGACGTTCCTGGCCGCTGCACGCTGTAGAAGGCAATATGGGCAAAGCGGTACATGCCCATCAGGTAGTTCAGGTGGGAATCCGTTTCCTCGTGGCAGGGGCAGTCCGGAT
>DIDB01000076.1:2688-3545 GCA_002417905.1 Pseudomonadaceae bacterium UBA5811 | reverse complement strand
GCTGGGCTTTCTGGTGCTGCCCGGTGCCCTGGTATATATCGCCAATGAACAGCTCAAGCGCTATGCCACCCTGCCCGCCCGGCTGGAACGGGCCACCCTTAACCCCTTTACCCTTGAGCTGGCGCTGTACCGCTTTAGCCTGGGCCCGGACAAAGAACCGGCGCTGGCCTTTGGCCGGTTATATACGGATCTGGAATGGAACAGCCTGTGGCAGCGGACCCTGCATCTGGCCCGCATCCAGCTGGACCAGCCCCGGGTGGCCCTGGAACGGGATGCCAGGGGCGGTCTGGATGCAGCCCGCTGGTTTGCCCTGCCGCCCTCGCCCAAAGAACCCGCCACGCAGGATACGGCACTGTTTCCGGTCAGTATCGACCGGATTCAGCTGGAGCAGGGCCAGCTGCAGTTCCAGGACCTCAGCCTGAAAAAACCGGCCCGCCTGGCCTGGCAGGCGCTGTCCCTTGACCTGCAGGACTTCAGCACCCGCCCCGGCCAGAGTGCCAGGTTCTCGCTGGAAGCCCGCGGCAGCACTACCGGCAACCTGAGCTGGCAGGGCGACCTGCAGCTGGCCCCGCAACTGAAATCCACAGGCCAGCTGCAGCTGGAGAAGCTGGCGCTGGCCAGCCTGCAGCCCTATATTGGCAATACCCTGCCCCTGCAGGTCAGCCGGGGACAATTGAGCCTGCAGAGCCACTACCAGATGAATGCGGGCAAAACTTTGGGCCTGACCCTCGAACAGGGCCAGCTGAAACTGGCCAGCCTCGTCCTTAAAAGCGCAACCGGCCAGCCCCTGCTCCAGCTGGCCAGCCTTGAGGCCCGTGAAACAGCCCTGGATCTGGCCAGACACCAGCTGGTCATCA
>DIDB01000076.1:0-2629 GCA_002417905.1 Pseudomonadaceae bacterium UBA5811 | reverse complement strand
GATGGCCAGCTGGACTGGCAGACGCTGTTTGCCTCATCCGGCAGCAGGAGCCCGGCGAAAACGACAGGCAAGACGCCCGGGAAGTCACCAAAACCCACCACCCAGCCCGGCTGGCAGGTCGTTTTACGCAATATCCGGCTGCGCGATTATCTGGTCCATCTCCGGGACCAGGTCCCCAAAACGCCCGTCAGCCTGGATGTCGGCCCGCTCAGTCTGGACCTGCAACAGTTTGACAGCACAGGCAAAACACCCGTCCAGCTGGCTCTGGATACCCGGATTGGCCCGCTGGGACGGTTAACCGCCAAGGGCCGGCTGCAACTGGCCAGCCCCAAAGGCCAGCTGCAGATCACGACCCGCGATCTGGACCTGCGGGCTGCCGGGGTCTATCTGCAACCTTTTGTCAAACTGAAACTCCGCAGTGCCCTGCTGGATACAGATCTGGATTTCGACCTGCAGGGCATGGCCCCCCTGGCTTTTTCAGTGCGTGGCCAGGCAGCGGTCAACCAGCTGCATACCCAGGACAGCCTGCAGGGCCGGGACTTCCTGAAATGGCAGAGCCTGCAGCTCAAGGGCATCCACTACCAGCATAACGACAGTCTGGAAATTGCCAGTGTCGGACTGGACCGGCCCTATGCCCGCTTTATCATCAACCCGGACCTGAGCACCAACATCAGCGAGCTGACCGGAAAAAAACCGGCGGCCAGCACAGCCACCACAACCCCGGTCTCCAGGAAAGCCCGCCAGACTCCAGCTACCAGGACAGCATCGGCCCGGCCAGCCACCAGCAAGGCACTGGGAATCCGGATCGGCTCCATCCGCCTGAACGATGGTACCGGCGACTTTGCTGACCTCAGCCTGCAACCCAACTTTATTGCTGGCCTGCAGAACCTGAATGGCCTGATCGGCACCCTGGACAACCAGAAGCCTGATCAGGCCGCCCAGGTCAGCATCCGGGGCAATGTGGACAAATATGCGCCGGTGACCATCCGGGGCAGCCTGACGCCCTTTGACCCGCTGCGCCGGCTGGATATCACCAGCCAGTTCCGCCAGGTGGAGCTGACGACCCTGACGCCCTACTCCGGCAAATTTGCCGGCTACCGGATCCGCAAGGGCCGGCTGGACCTTGACCTGCACTACCGCATCCAGCAGGGCCGCCTGCAGGCCAAAAACAAGGTGGTCATCGAGCAGCTGCAGCTGGGCGAACAGGTGGACAGCCCGGAGGCGGTCAATCTGCCCGTCCGGCTGGCAGTAGCCCTGCTCAAGGACAGCAAGGGCACCATTACCCTGGAACTCCCCGTCAAGGGCGACCTGAATGATCCGCACTTCAATGTCATGCCGGTCATTGGCCAGACCCTGCGCAACCTGCTGGTCCGGGCCGTCGAGGCTCCGTTCAAGCTGCTGGGCAGCCTGCTGCCAACCGGCGGAAGCTCGGACCTGAGCAGTGTTGACTTCAACCCGGGTGAAACCGCACTGGACAGTGCAGCCCGGACCACTCTTGACCAGCTGGCCAGTGCCCTGCAGCAGCGGCCAGCCCTGACCCTTGAAGTGGCCGGCACCGCCGCCAGCAGCGATACCCCGGCCCTGGCCCAGCAACAGCTGGAGCAAGAATACCAGAACATGGAATACCGCCTTCTGCAGCGCAAGGGGGCCAAACTGCCACCCTCGGCGGCCCAGCTGCAGGTCGCCGAAAGCCAGAAACCGGATCTGCTGCCCGGTATCTACCGGACCGCCCTGCAACAGCAGCCCCCGGCCGAATGGGCCCATATGGATCAGGAAACCCGGACAGACCGGATGCGGGAAGCCCTGATCAGCTACTGGAAACAGGATGAAGCCCTGACGCGCCACCTGGCCCAGCAACGGGCAGAAGGCATCAAGGATTATCTGGTGAAAAAGGGACTGGAACCGCAGCGGATCTATCTGATGGATGCCGATCTGGTCAAGCCGGAAAAAGATGGCCGGATCGCCAGCTCGCTAAACCTGACGGCACAGTAAACAGGATGGGAACCCGGCCTGCAGGCCGGGCTCCGTTCAGGCATCAGGCACCGGCGGCGTCAGCTGCCGGAACATCCTTGATGGACAGCTTGATACGGCCCCGGTTGTCCACATCCAGTACCAGTACACGGACTTCCTGGCCCTCTTTCAGAACATCGGTCACTTTCTCGATCCGCTGGTCGCTGATCTGGGAAATATGCACCAGCCCGTCCTTGCCCGGCAGAATGTTGACAAAGGCCCCAAAGTCAACAATCCGCTCGACCCGGCCCACATAGACCTTGCCGATTTCAGCCTCGGCCGTGATACCCAGCACCCGCTCCCGGGCAGCTTCGGCAGCCTCACGGGTTTCGCCAAAAATCTTGATGTCACCATTATCCTCGATATCAATCGAGGCTTTGGTTTCCTCACAGATGGCCCGGATGGTTGCCCCACCTTTGCCAATCACATCGCGGATCTTGTCGGCATCAATCTTCATCGCCAGCATGGTTGGCGCGTTGGCAGACAGCTCGGCACGGGAACGGGCAATCACCTGGCCCATCTGGCCAAGGATATGCAACCGGGCCTCCAGCGCCTGGTTCAGGGCGATTTCCATGATTTCTTCGGTAATGCCCTGGATCTTGATGTCCATCTGCAGGGC
>DIDB01000235.1 GCA_002417905.1 Pseudomonadaceae bacterium UBA5811 | reverse complement strand
GTGTGTGGGTTTAACGCCCGGCCGGACAGGCTCCGGCAGGCGGCGCGTTTTATAGCACAAAACCCGTCCGCGGGCTACCGCTGGCCGGCCATGCCGGGCATCTGCAGCCTGAAACACTTTGGTTTATGATTCCGGCCAGTAATCCGATCAGCCCAACTGCGCCCCCGCCGCGTCAACGAGGATGGAATGCCCGTTATCATCAAGTCTCCCGAAGAAATCGAAAAAATGCGCAACGCCGGCCGCCTGGCGGCCCGGGTACTGGAAATGATCGCGGAGCATGTCCGGCCAGGCGTGACCACCGAGCACCTGGACCAGCGGTGCCATGACTATATTGTTGACGAGCTCCAGGCCATCCCGGCCCCTCTCAATTACCGGGGCTACCCCAAGTCCATCTGCACCTCGATCAACCATGTCGTCTGCCACGGCATTCCCAATGACAAGCCACTGAAAGACGGCGACATCGTCAATCTGGACATTACCGTCATCAAGGACGGCTATCACGGGGATACCAGCCAGATGTTTCTGGTGGGCAAGGTGCCGGAGTGGGCCGAGCGGCTCTGCCGGATTACCCGGGAATGCCTGTATCTGGGCATAGGAACGGTCCGGCCCGGCGCCTTTCTGGGCGATATTGGGGCCGTAATCCAGAAGCATGCGGAAAGCCATGGTTTTTCCGTGGTACGTGACTACTGTGGTCACGGTATTGGCCGCGGATTTCACGAAGAACCCCAGGTTCTGCACTACGGCCAGCCGGGAACCGGCCTTGAGCTGAAAGCCGGGATGACCTTTACCATTGAACCAATGATCAACCAGGGGCGGCCGGAAACCCGCCTGCTGGGTGATGGCTGGACCGCCATCACCAAAGACCGCAAGCTCTCCGCCCAGTTCGAGCACACCCTGCTGGTCACTCCGGAGGGCTATGAGGTTCTGACCCTGCGCCAGGATGAAACCTTCCCCGCAACCCCGGCCTGAGCAGCCCCATGGACACAAGGATTCTCCCCATGCCCGATACCGCGCTGTTTGATCCGCTCCTGTTCCAGACGGCCCTGGCCGGAGGCTCGCCACCAGTTGGCCTGTTCAAGAAAGCCCTGCAGCAGGCTAGGGAAGAGCTGGACCGGCGTTTCAGACAGGGCACCAGCATCCGCCAGCTGGTAGAAAGCCGGGCCTGGCTGATTGACCAGATCCTTGGGTCCGCCTGGAGCCGCTTCAGCTGGCCGGCCCCCCAGTCCATTGCCCTGGTTGCAGTCGGTGGCTACGGGCGGGGTGAACTGCATCCCTTTTCCGATATTGACCTGCTGATTCTGGTCGAAGGCTGCCCGGAACACGTCCAGGAACCGATCAGCCAGTTCCTGACCCTGCTCTGGGATATTGGCCTCGAGGTCGGCCAGAGTGTCCGCACCGTTGAAGAGTGCGCCCGGGAAGCCCGGACCGATCTGACCATCATTACCAACCTGATGGAAAGCCGCACCCTGACCGGCCCGGACCGCCTGCGCCAGGCCATGCAGGCCGCCACCAGCCCGGCACAGATGTGGCCAGCAGCCGAGTTCTTTCTGGCCAAACAGAAAGAACAGTGGCAACGCCATGACAAATACAACGATACCGAGTACAACCTGGAGCCCAACGTCAAGGGCTCACCGGGTGGCCTGCGGGATATCCAGACCGTTTTCTGGATTGCCCGCCGCCAGTTTGGTATCACCGATCTCTCGACCCTGGTCCAGAAAGGCTTTCTCCAGGAGGCGGAATACACCCTGCTGACCTCCTGCCAGGAATTCCTCTGGAAGGTCCGTTATGCCCTGCATATGCTGGCCGGCCGGGCCGAAGACCGGCTGCTGTTTGACTACCAGCGGCAGATCGCCAGCCTGCTGGGCTTTCAGGACAACGATGCCAAGCTGGCCGTTGAGCGGCTGATGCAGGGCTACTACCGGGTAGTCATGGAGGTCGCCGAGGTCACCGACCTGATCAAGCAGTATTTTGAAGAGGTCATCCTCAGCCCGGATGACCAGGCCCCGGCCCGGGCACTGAACAGTCACTTCCAGATCCGCAACGGCTATCTGGAGCTGACCCATGAGCAGGTTTTTGAACAGGCGCCCAGCGCCCTGCTGGAAATCTTTGTAATCCTGGCCCGCCATCCGGAAGCCCGTGGCCTGAGTGCCACCACCATCCGCCAGTTGCGGGACCACCGCTACCTGATTGATGACCACTTCCGGGCCGATCCGGCCAATACCCGCCTGTTCATCGAGCTGCTCCGCTCGCCCGAGGGTATTCACCGCAACCTGCGGCGGATGAACCGTTACGGCATCCTCGGCCGCTACCTGCCGGAATTTGGCCAGATCATCGGCCAGATGCAGCACGATCTCTACCATATCTTCACGGTGGATGCCCATACCCTCAACCTGATCAAGCATCTCCGCAAACTGCGCCATCCGGAGGTGGCCGAGAAATACTCGCTGGCCAGCAAGCTGCTGGACAAGCTGCCCAAGCCCGAGCTGCTGTACATGGCGGCGCTGTACCATGATATTGCCAAGGGCCGGGGCGGTGACCACTCCGAGCTGGGCGCCGTGGATGCCCAGCGCTTCTGCGAGCGCCACCAGCTGTCTGCCCAGGATGCCCATCTGGTGGTCTGGCTGGTCCGTAACCATCTGGTCATGTCCACCACCGCCCAGCGCAAGGATCTTTCCGATCCGCAGGTCATCAATGAATTTGCCCGGCTGGCTGGTGACGAAAACCGGCTCAATTACCTGTATCTGCTGACCGTAGCCGACATCAATGCCACCAATGCAACCCTGTGGAATTCCTGGCGGGCCAGCCTGTTGCGCCAGCTCTATACCGAAACCAAGCGGGCCCTGAAACGCGGCTTGGAAAACCCGCTGGAACGCGATGAGCAGATCCGTCACAGCCAGATGGCCGCCCTCGACCAGCTGGTCCGCAGCGGTACCGACCCGGACGACGCGGAAGAACTCTGGGCCCAGCTCGGGGATGACTACTTCCTGCGCTATACCTCGGCCGATATTGCCTGGCATACCGAGGCCATCATTGAGCACCCCCGGGATGCCGGGCCGCTGGTCCTGATCAAGGAAACCACCCAGCGGGAATTCGAGGGGGGCACCCAGATCTTTATCTATGCCCAGGACCAGCACGATTTCTTTGCCGTAACCGTGGCAGAAATCGACCAGCTGAACCTGAGCATCTATGACGCCCGGATTCTGACCTCTACCAGCCAGTTCACCCTGGACACCTATATCGTGCTGGAGGCCGATGGCAGCCCGATTGGCTACAATCCGGAGCGGACCGAACAGATCCGCCAGGTCCTGACCGAAGGCCTGCGCAACCCGGATGACTACCAGACCATTATCCGCCGCCGGGTCCCCCGCCAGCTCAAGCATTTTACCTTCCCGCCCCGGGTCAGCATCCACAACGAGATTCGCCAGGACCAGACCCTGATCGAAATCACGGCCCCCGACCGGCCAGGGCTGCTGGCCCGGATTGGCAGTCTGTTCCGGGACTTTGCCCTCTCGGTACAAAATGCCCGGATTGCCACCCTGGGCGAACGGGTCGAAGATGTTTTCTGCGTGACCGATACCCATAACCGGCCGCTCACCGACCCGGCCCTCTGTGCCCGGCTGGAGCAGGCCATCATCGAACAGCTATCCGCCGGCAATACGCCCTCCGGCAACCCGACCTGAACCCGCCCGGATGCCTCATGAACAGCGACCTGAACGCACTGCAACCCTATCCCTTTGAAAAGCTCAGGGCCCTGCTGGCTGATGCCAGCGGCCCGACGGACAAACGCCTGATTTCCCTGTCCATTGGCGAACCCAAGCATCCGGCCCCGGATTTTGTGCTGAATACCCTGGCCGACAGCCTGCCACAGCTGGCAGTCTATCCCAGCACCCTTGGCCTGCCCGTCCTGCGCGAAGCCATTGCCGGCTGGTGTGAGCGGCGTTTCCGCCTGCAGCAGGCTCCCCTTGATCCGGCCAGCCAGGTTCTGCCGGTCAACGGTACCCGGGAAGCGCTGTTTGCCTTTACCCAGGCGGTGGTCAACCGCCAGCCGGACGCCTGTGTCATCAGCCCAAACCCGTTCTACCAGATCTATGAAGGAGCCACCCTGCTGGCCGGAGCCAGGCCCCATTATCTGCCCTGCCTGGCCGGGCAAAATTTCATCCCGGACTTTGATGCGGTTTCCGAACAGACCTGGCAAAACTGCCAGCTGCTATTTATCTGCTCACCCGGCAACCCTACGGGCGCCCTGCTGCCCGTCAGTACCCTGCAAAAACTGATCGGGCTGGCGGACCGCTACGATTTTGTGATCGCTGCCGACGAGTGCTACAGCGAACTGTACTTTGACGAAGCACAACCACCTGCCGGACTGCTGACAGCCTGTGCCGGACTGGGCCGAACCGATTTCCGCCGCTGCGTGGTCTTCCACAGCCTGTCCAAACGCTCCAACCTGCCAGGCCTGCGCTCCGGCTTCGTCGCCGGAGACGCCGCCATTCTCAAAAAATTCCTGCTGTACCGCACCTACCATGGCTGTGCCATGCCGATACCCACCCAGCTGGCCAGCGTGGCCGCCTGGAACGATGAAGCCCATGTCCGGGCCAACCGAGACCTGTACCGGGAAAAATTCACCGCGGTGCTGGATATCCTGTCACCCGTCCTGAATGTCCGGCGACCGGATGGCGGCTTCTACCTCTGGCCTGAAACGCCCGTGGATGATTGCACCTTTACCCGGGAGCTTTTCATCCGCGAGCACGTGCATGTAGTGCCCGGCTCGTACCTGTCCCGGGAGGTCAGTGGCCTCAATCCGGGTGCCGGCCGGGTCCGGCTGGCCCTGGTTGCACCACTGGCGGACTGTATCGAGGCGGCCAGCCGCATCCGTACCTTTGTACAGGGCCTCTGAGCCCAAAAGGCAGGACAAAGCCGGCCATTCAGCCTGCTAGAATGGCCCACCCTGCCCAGCCGAGAATAACCATGATTTCGCCCGATACCCTTGCCGAACTGTCCAGCCGCTGCCAGGGACGCGCCCCCCAGGACATCCTCAAGCTGGCGTTTGAACAGTTCGGTGATGACCTGTGGATCTCTTTCAGTGGTGCCGAAGACGTTGTTCTGGTTGATATGGCCTGGAAACTGAACAAAAACGTCCGGGTATTCAGTCTGGATACCGGCCGCCTGCACAGTGAAACCTACCGTTTTATCGAACAGGTCCGGGAGCACTACCAGATGGCTATCGAACTGCTGAGCCCCGAACCGGCCCAGCTCGAACCCTTTGTCCGGGACAAGGGCCTGTTCAGCTTCTACCGGGATGGCCATGGCGAATGCTGTGCCATCCGCAAGATCGCCCCCCTGCGCCGCAAACTGTCTGGCATTACGGCCTGGGCCACCGGCCAGCGCCGCGACCAGAGTCCAGGCACCCGCAGCCAGGTGGCCGAGGTTGAGCTGGACACGGCGTTCTCCAGCCCGGAGCGCAGCCTGATCAAGTTCAACCCGCTAGCCCGGATGACCAGCGAGGAAATCTGGGGTTATATCCGCATGCTGGAACTTCCCTATAACCCGCTGCATGGCCATGGTTTTATCAGCATCGGCTGCGAACCCTGCACCCGGCCCGTGCTGCCCAACCAGCACGAGCGCGAGGGCCGCTGGTGGTGGGAAGAGGCCGCCCACAAGGAGTGCGGCCTGCATGCGGGCAATCTGGAAAAGCCGGCAGGCTGAAGGACATCAGCCCGCCGGCGACACGGCCAGCAGGGCCAGCAATGCCGCCTCATCCAGCACCCTGATTCCCAGCCGGGTCGCCTGCTCCAGCTTGCTTCCGGCACCGGGCCCGGCAACGACCGCACTGGTCCGGGCCGAGACGGAGCCGGCCACCCGGGCACCCAGCGCCTCCAGCTGCTGCCTGGCCTGCTCCCGCGACAGGCTCGCCAGAGTTCCGGTGGGCACCCAGGTCTGACCCGCCAGCGGCAACCGGACCGTCTCAACCCCGGCTGAGACCCAGTGCATACCAAACTCCCGCAACTGCTGCTCAATGGCCCGGGCCCTGGACAGCTGTTCCGGATCACTGAAAAATGCCCGTACCGCCTGGCGGGCCTTTTCATTCAGTCCACGAATCGTGCCAAGCTCCAGCCCGTCAGCCTGGATCAGGGCCTCCAGACTGCCAAAATGACTGGCCAGCCGGCGGGCCCCGGTTTCGGCTACCTGAGGAATCTGCAGGCGCTGCAGCAGCTCTGCCAGACTGGCACAGGCCGCAAATTCCGGTGCAACCTGCGGGCATTCATCCTGCAGCCGGACGCCGCTGGCCAGCAGGGCAGCAATCACCCCGCCATTGTGTTCATCCATAAAGAAATTGCGGATCTCTCCAGCGACCTCCGGACCAATGTCCGGCAGCCAGGCCAGTACTTCAGGCAGCGCCCGGCTGATCCGCTCCAGCGATCCCAGCCCCCTGGCCAGCCGCCTGGCCGTTTCCTCGCCCACCTCCGGAATGCCCAACGCATAGATGAAACGGGCCAGCGTCACAGCCTTGCTCTGCTCAAGGGCCTCCAGCAGGTTACGGGCAGACAGTTCGGCAAACCCGTCCAGCGCCTCCAGCTGCGGTGCCGTCAACAGGTACAGGTCGGCCGGTGAGTGCACCAGCCCGAGACCAACCAGTTGCTCCACCGTTTTTTCACCCAACCCCTCAATGTCCATGGCCCGGCGCGAAACAAAATGGATGATGGCCTGGGTCAGCTGGGCCTGGCAGGCCAGCCGGCCCACACAGCGGTAAATCACCCCCTCGCTGGCGGTTGTCCGGCCCTTGGCATGCCTGACCAGCCGGGTCCGCTCCAGCCGGGCACCGCATACCGGACACTGCTGTGGCAGCTGTACCGGCAGGGCATCGACCGGACGGCGTTCCACCACCACGGCAACCACCTTGGGAATCACATCCCCGGCCCGGCGGACAATCACCGTATCCCCTATCATGATGCCCAGCCGCACCACTTCATCCATATTGTGCAGGGATGCATTGGAAACCGTCACCCCGGCGACCGTCACTGGCTGCAGGCGGGCAACCGGTGTCACAGCCCCTGTCCGGCCCACCTGAAACTCAACAGCCTCCAGACGGGTCATCGCTTCCCGTGCCGGAAACTTGCAGGCAATCGCCCAGTGTGGCTCACGGGCCCGGAAGCCCAGCTGCTGCTGCCAGTCCAGCCGGTTGACCTTGAACACCACACCATCAATTTCATACGGCAGGGCATCACGCCGTGCGCCCAGCTGGCGGAAATACTGGCAACAGGCCTCAATCCCGTCTGCCAGCCGCAATTCCGGGCTGACCGGCAAGCCCCAGCCTTTTAACGTTTGCATGATCTGCACATGGTTGTCCGGCAGCACACCCTCAACATAGCCGACACCATAAGCACAGAAGGACAGTGGCCGGGCCGCAGTAACCGCCGGATCCAGCTGGCGCAGACTGCCGGCTGCCGCATTGCGCGGGTTGGCAAAGGGCCGCTCGCCGGCCTCCAGCTGGCGGGCATTCAGGGCCGCAAAACCGGCTAAAGGCATATAAACCTCCCCACGAACCTCCAGCACATCGGGCCAGCCCTCACCCAGCAGTTGCAGGGGAATACTGCGCACAGTACGCACATTGGCTGAAATACCTTCGCCGGTCTGGCCATCCCCCCGGGTAGCCCCCTGTACCAGCCGGCCCTGCCGGTAAACCAGACTGACTGCCAGCCCGTCCAGCTTTGGCTCACAGCTGTACTGGACTATCACCTCCCTGTTCAGCCCGAGCCCCTGGCTGATCCGCCGGTCAAAAGCGCACAAATCCTCCTCACTGAACGCATTGCCCAGACTCAGCATGGGTACCTGGTGAACCACCGGATCAAAGGCTGTCAGGGAAGCCCCCCCGACCCTGCAGGTTGGCGAATCCGGACTGGCCAGTTCCGGATGCTGCACCTCAAGCTGCTTTAGCTCCAGAAATAGCTGGTCATAATCCCCATCCGGGATTTCCGGATCATCCAGAACGTAATAACGATAATTATGATGAGAGATTTCCGCCCGCAACCGGGCAATACGCTCTGCAGCTTGCATGATCAGAATGGGCCGTCCAGTGCATCAGGTTGATGCATTATTCCACCCCCAGCTAACGAGTTGAATTTTCCACAGAAATTTCTGCAAAAAGACTTGACGATACCCTGATTCCCTATAAAATGCGCACCCACTGAAGGCACATAGCTCAGCTGGTTAGAGCACCACCTTGACATGGTGGGGGTCGTTGGTTCGAGTCCAATTGTGCCTACCATATGAAACCCGCGCCACGCGGGCCTTAGAAGGCGATCCAGACGGATCGCCTTTTTTGTTTTGGGAAAACTTTGGGAATATTTTGGGAAAACGAAACCACCGTATGCCCGTTCCAGGCATGCAAATGCCCCTCCGATCAATCCGCCCCGGATGCCCCTCTTGCCTACCCGACACTGACTGCTGACAGATCAGCCTGCCACCCCAGGGGCATGGCCCACCCAGGGGAAAAGTCATAATCAGGCAGCAGGCCACCCATATCAGTCCGCTTATTCCAGTGCGTCCACCCGCCTGCCCTGACTCCAGCGTAATAGGCATTCCGCTTGGCCAGACCAGATCCAGCCCGCTCCATCATTTCCAGCAGCAGGCTGTCAGCCTCTGCCCGGGCAATGCACTGGGTTGAGTAGCACCAGTCATGCACTACAGCAGGCAGGCGGGTTTCATCATTCACCGCCCACACTGCCCGCATGGGAGCCGGAATACTGGCAAAGTCAGTGATGTACCCGGTGCGCACGTCAAAGACCCGGCCATCCCTGGCCGTGTAGCGCAACATCCCGAGCAGGATCCATTCGCCGGGATGCCATACCCGGAAGTCAGGTAAGCCCGAGAAACCGGGCGGAACAAGATCAGGCATGTTCAGGCCTCCAGACACGTGAAACATTGCCCCGGCACAACCTCAGATTGACCGATAGCGCCATCAGCAACACCAGCAGGAAATAACGTGAATACTGTTCCCAGGCCAGCAGGGTGAACCCCAGGCAACCACAGGCAATGCACTCGATGTAGGCCAGTATCGAAAAGGCCAGCTTGTAGCTGCGGCGACCCGATTCAGCAAAAGTGACCAGCTGGTAGGTAATGACAAAGCACAGCCCGGAAAGAATGATGTTCAAGGCTTGATTCTCCTGGCCAGCCAGTCGGCTACCCGTCCAGACTTGATGGCACTC
The DNA here is from genome assembly GCA_002417905.1 of Pseudomonadaceae bacterium UBA5811. GTDB lineage: Bacteria > Pseudomonadota > Gammaproteobacteria > Pseudomonadales > Pseudomonadaceae > Azomonas. The sequence continues at coordinate 1,797 of DIDB01000235.1, read as the reverse complement.
ATCGCCGAGACAGACAGCGTGATGCACAGCAATCCACCCACAAATGATGCAATCTCGGCAGGAATCGCTGTAAGCACACCCGGCGAGTAGTAACCGACTGTCCAGCTGGGAAACAGCAACAGGGCGCGCTCCGTTTTGCCATAGTCCTTGGCCAGAACCACAAACGTCAGCGCGCCCATAAAAGCTCCGAGAAACTGACCACCCTGGACACCGGTCAGAAAGCCCATCATCAGGCCGGCAGCAAGGTAGCCGCGTGGGTCGTCCATAAATTCTCCGAAAGGCCCGCTGTTGGCGGGCCTCCTGCAACAGAAGATTTAGGCCGGAGTAGCCACATCGGTACCCGCGTCAGCGTCAGTACCCGTATCGGCATCGATGCCCGTGTCAGCATCCGTTCCGGTATCAGTATCGGCACCCGTGTCGGCATCGGTGCCCGTGTCAGCATCCGTTCCGGTATCAGTATCGGTACCCATGTCAATATCGGTGCTGGACGACTCCAGCTCACCAAACAGCTCAGCACCGGCCTGACGCATGCCGGCCATTTCGGCACGCAGGCCAGTCATCTCGGTACGCATCAGAACGGACTCTTCACGCAGGCTATTGATGGATGAAATCAGACCAGATACCAGGCCAGTTACATTCATACCCATTTCATTTACCTCTTTGGTGATAAGCCGATTACTCGGCAGATTCGGTGGTGGCAGTATCAGCAGCACAGGTCACAGTGATGCCATTGGGGGCTACAGCTGCATTGACGGTCTCACGCAGGGCCAGCCGGGCTGTCGCCGGAGTGCTGCAGTATTCGCTGACGGCAAGGCCCGCGTATTTGGCGGCCCGTTCGGAGACAGTGCTGCAGCCTGTTGCAGTCATCAGGGCAATGCCCACCAAAGCGGCGACAATGATTTTTTTCATGGAGTTTTCTCCAGCAAAAGACCGCCCAAGGGGCGGCCAGGGTGATCAGGACATGGCTGCCATGGCCTGCGGATAAAGGTCATTCCAGTGGTCATACCGGGGCCGACCTGGACGCCAGCAGCGCTGGTAGTACCTCCATGAGGCCTCGATGTCGCCGGGAGCCGGCAGTGGTGCTGGATCCGTCCAGAGCAGCAGCCGGGCCACGCCGGCGGCGAGGATGTCGTCGAATTCAAGGGCGCGGTAAATCTCCGGGGCGCTGGCCGCCAGCTTGCGGGCTTTGCACAGGGCCAGCAGGGGCGCCTGGCTTTTCGGGTGCTGCAGCACACAGCGCACCCCGGCCAGCTCAAACTGCCAGTAGCCATGGGCCGGCCCGCCCTGCTGGTGGCGGCTGCGAAAGCCGCTTTCCTGCAGGCCGATGGCCAGCAGCATCAGTTCGGCAGCAGGACTGTTCATAGACCCGGGCAGCAGGGCCATGGCCGGAGCAATGGCTGCCTTGCGAATCTCAGAAATGGTCATCCGGTGGACTCCATCTCATGCCGGAGCGGATTGCTCCAGTCGATGGCCGGAAGTGTCAGGTGGGGTAAAAAATTTGGGAAACCCTACAGGGGCAAGCGGGTTATAGGCTGTTTTTCATCCGGTTCCCCGCCTCTCCTGGCAGCATAAGCAGTCTTATGCTGCCCCGGACTTTTCCCGTGATCCGTGCTGTCTCTCAGCCATCCCCAAAAGCAAATCGCCCCTCCTCCATCAGCTCGCGCCGGTTGCGGGGCAGGTAAACCCCATTTTCGGCCTGGTCAATACGGCGCCGCCGGTTGCGGATGCTCTGGGTCAGCTGATTGGGTCGGATGCGGAATGAATAGCCCCGGGAATGAACTGACCCCCAAAAGTTGG
>DIDB01000147.1 GCA_002417905.1 Pseudomonadaceae bacterium UBA5811 | reverse complement strand
ATAGGAGACAGCGGCAGGGCCCTGCAGCCCATGGCCCGGCACCGGGGCCTGCCACTGGTCCGGCCACTGGCTGACCGGGATGAGCAGCTGGCGGTCACCCCCGGCACGGTGGGTGACCGGACGGCCCTGCAGGCCGTTTCGGCCCGCTACCGGGCGGATGCCCTGCTGGGGGTGCTGGCCCGTCCGGATGAATCTGGCGCCTGGCAGGCCAGCTGGCAGGTCTGGGTGGCTGACCGGCAGGGCCAGGGCCTGGTCAGTGCCGCCAGCTTTCAGTCCCTCAGTTACCAGGTGATGCAGGCGGTCAACGCCTGGCTGGCTCCGCAGTTTATTGTCCAGCCGGCGGCGGCTGAGTCCCTGCTGCTGGAGGTCAATGGTGCCAACGTGGCGCGTTTTGCCGAACTGGACCGCCTGCTGGCGCCGATGAATGGCCAGCTGGTGCAGGTGGAGGGCGACCGGCTGCTGTACCGGCTGGAAGCCAGTCCGCAGCAGCTGCATACCCAGCTGTCCATGGCCCACCTGCAGGAGGCACCCGCTCCGGCGGCCCTGCCTGCAGCCGGCCAGCCGGGGGAGCGCGTCCTGATGCGCTATCGCTGGTAAACCCCGGATGAAGCTGTCTCCCGGGGCAGAACCGGGTACACTGCCCGGACGTTATATCCCGGCGTCCAGCTCCGCAGCGGGCGCAGCGCAAGGTCTGCCATGAAACCCGTCCAGCTTCCCCTGGGTATCCGTCTGCGGGACGATGCCACCTTCAGCAACTTCTATCCTGGCATCAATGCCGCAGCCATGGGGTATGTCGAGCGGCTCTGCTCGCCGGAGGCAGGCTGGACGGACGAGCTGATCTACCTGTGGGGCCGGAACGGTTCCGGGCGCAGCCATCTGCTGCAGGCGGCCTGCCTGCGGATGGGCGAGCGGGGGGAACCGGCGGTTTATCTGCCGCTGGAGGAAGTGGCCTGCTACGGGCCGCTGATCCTGGAAAACCTGGAGCAGTTTGAGCTGGTCTGCCTGGATAACCTGGATGCGGTCGCCGGCAATGCAGTGTGGGAGGAGGCGCTGTTTCACCTGTTCAACCGGCTGCGGGACAGTGGCCGGCGCCTGCTGCTGTCGGCCACCATGGCGCCCCGTGAGCTGCCGGTCCGGCTGCCTGATCTGCGCTCCCGCCTGACTCTGGCGCTGGTGCTTCATCTGCAGATGCTGTCAGACGAGGACAAGCTGCGGGCGTTGCAGCTGCGGGCTTCCCGGCGCGGCCTCGGGCTGCCGGAGGATGTGGGCCGCTTTATTCTGGGCCGGGGCGTACGTAGCATGAATGCCCTGTTTGAGCTGCTGGAGCAGCTGGACAGCGCTTCCCTGCAGGCCCAGCGCCGGCTGACCATTCCCTTTATCAAGCAGACTCTGGGCTGGTGAGTGCCGAAAAAGGGCCGCTGTGGTCCATGCTCCGGCATGGCCGGGGGCTGTCCCCGGCCCGGGCACTGGCTTTCAGCCAGTTCCTGGTCCGGCGCTTTCTGGAGAACCGTGGCCTGGGCTGTGCAGCCGAACTGACCTATACCACGCTGTTTGCCGTGGTGCCGATGATGACCGTCATGTTTTCCATGCTGTCAGTGATTCCGGCGTTCCAGGGGGTGGGAGACCAGATCCAGACCTATGTTTTCGAGAACTTCGTGCCGGAAACCGGAGCGGTCATCCAGGATTATCTGCTCACCTTCAGCAAGCAGGCGCGCCAGCTGACCTGGGCCGGGGTCGGGGTGCTGATGCTGACGGCGGTGCTGATGCTGCTGACCATCGAGAATACCTTTAACACCATCTGGCGGATCGACCAGCCCCGGCGGGGCATTTCGCGGCTGCTGCTGTACTGGGCGGTGCTGACCATGGGGCCGCTGCTGCTGGGTGCCGGTTTTGCCAGTACCACTTACCTGACTTCGCTGCTGCTGGTGGCCGGGCCCCATGCCACCCAGGACATTGGCCGGCTGTTCCAGCTGTTGCCGCTGCTGCTGAATATTGCCGCCTTCAGCCTGATTTATGTGGCGGTGCCCAATATCAGGGTGCCCTGGCGCCATGCCCTGGCCGGGGGCAGTTGTGTGGCGGTTCTGCTGGAGCTGGCTCGGCGCGGTTTCAGCCTTTATGTGGCGCTGTTTCCCAACTATGAACTGATCTACGGGGCTTTTGCCGCTGTGCCGCTGTTTCTGCTGTGGACTACCTGTCCTGGGTGATTGTGCTGTTCGGTGCCGAACTGGTCAGTGGCCTGTCCTCTTCCATGGCCTGGCGGCAGCAGCAGCTGCCCCGCCTGCTGGTTGTCCTGTTGCTGCTGCGGCTGTTTTACCAGCGGCAGCAGGCCGGGCTGCCGGTACAGCTGCACCATGCCCATGAGGCCGGCTGGCTGATTCCCAGCGATGAGTGGAGCCAGATCATGGGTTTTCTGGAGCAGGAGCGACTGGTCAGCCGGACCGGGCAGGCTTGGGTATTGTCCCGGGATCTGGGCAGCTACAGCCTGGACCAGTTGCTGGTCCGCAATCCATGGCCACTGGGTGAGCCGGAGCAACTGCCGGCGCAGTTTGCTGAGCCTTGGTATCCGGCCTTCCGGGCGGCAGTGCTGCAGTGGCAGCAGGCCCGGCAGCAGCTGTTTGGCCAGAGTCTGGCGCACTGGCTGGCCATGGCATGAACGGTTGGGGCGCCCGGGTGATCCTGCTGGCCGCCGCTCTGCTGGCCGGCTGTCCGGAGCCCTGGGGCCAGGATCAGCAGGGCCGGCCGGTGACCCGGGCGCAACTGGTGGGCCACTGGCTGCTGATCAATTACTGGGCCGAATGGTGTGCGCCCTGCCGGGCCGAGATTGGCGAGCTGAATGCACTGGCGCAGCAGCAGCCGGATCTGCAAGTGCTGGGGGTCAATTTTGACGGCCTGCAGGGGAAGGCGCTGTTCCGGGCCAGCCAGCAGCTGGGTATCCGCTTCCGGGTGCTGGCCAGCGATCCGGGGCCACGGTTGGGGCTGGTACGCAGTCCGGTCCTGCCAGTGAGTTATCTGCTGGATGAGCGGGGTGTACTTCGCGAGCAGCTGGCCGGCCCCCAGACTGCGGCCCGCGTGAAGGCCCGGCTGGCCGCCTTGCGGGCGGTCAGCGGGCCTGCCAGTGATCCTGCCAGAAGCCGATGACCCGCGCCGGGTACCTGGGCTGGCCCAGGCTGCCGTTATAGCGGCCCAGGGCACGGCCGAGATGGCCGTTTTCCTTTTTCAGATAATGGCTGAGGATGGTGCAGCCATAACGCAGGTTGGTGGCGTTGTCGGTCAGGTTGTCCAGCGGGCGACCCAGCTCGGCTTTCCAGAATGGCATGATCTGCATCATGCCCTGGGCGCCGGCCGGGGATACGGCAAAGCGGTCGAAGCGGCTTTCTGCATGAATCAGGGCCAGCACCAGTTCGGGAACCAGCCCGGCGCGCCGGGCTTCCTGGTGGATCAGCCGCAGCAGGGTCAGGCGCTCAGCCGGATCGGGCAGATAACGTTGCAGGCGGGTAGACATGTCCAGCAGCCAGACCTCGGCCTCAAAACGGTCAGCGAAGCTGCTGGCTTCGCTGACGGCCTGGTGCATCAGCTGGCGCAGTTCCGGGTCGGGCGCCTGGCGCTGGCTGGCCATGGCGGGAAATGCCAGCAGGAGCAGCAGCAGACCCGCGGGCCATGGCATGGCTG
>DIDB01000240.1 GCA_002417905.1 Pseudomonadaceae bacterium UBA5811 | reverse complement strand
CCTCCTCATCCCGGGGCCCGGCATGGCTGGCCTCGGCCGGGATCTCTTCATCAGGAATCCGCGAGGCCGCCTCTTCAGCCGCCCGCTCCTCGGCCTCTTCCGACATGTCCTCCGGATCCGTGTCCGTCCGCTCCGGCAGCCGGCCAGGAACCGGCTGCTCCGGGACCGGCTCGCCCATTTTTTCACGGGCCGGCTTGTCACAGGCAGTCAGGGCCAGAACCAGAACACCGGCCAGAACTGCAGGCAATAATGTGCGCATGGTGAGTCTCAACATGATTGGACAGAAATCCCGGACCAGCCCTTGATCCCGCACTGGTCCCGCTGGCGCATTCTGCGCTGCCGGCCAGGCACCAGGCAAGGAAGTCCGGCGGCTTTTCGGTTATGTTAGGCCACCTGGCAGACCAGGCCCCGGTCTGTTTCCGGGAACCGCAACCACCCGGCCTGGCCGGGACCCGAGGGAGTTGCCCATGCGCCAGGATCCGCTGGTGAGCTATCTGCGGCAGGCCGTGCCAGAGCTGCTGGCCATTTACTGCTGCAACAGTCCGGCACTGGAAACCGCACCGGTCCGGATGGATCCCCATATTGCCCTGCTGGCTGCCGGGCTGATCAGCCCGGAACAGCTGTGGCCCCTGGCCGATGCCCTGCTGCCGCTCACCGGCAGCCTGGTGGAGGTGGTTGACCTGCGGACCGTATCTCCGGAGCTGCAGCACCAGTTGCTGGCCCAGGGCCGGCGGCTGTGGGCCGCTGATGTACGGGCTGGCCTGTTCGAGTGGCGGATCCTCAACGAACGCTCGGCCCTGGAACGGGCCCGCCAGCAGTCAGCCACCCAGCCGCTGTCCCGCTAACCATGCCGGATCTGCCGCATATCCGGCCCATGCAGGAAGCCGATCTGGCAGCCGTACTGGCCATTCAGGCCCGCTGCTATGCCGGGGATATTCCCGAATCGGCGCAGGCCTTTCTCAGCAAGCTCCAGGCCTCACCCGCCACCTGTTTTGTCGCCACCCGCGGCCAGCAGCTGGCCGGCTATCTGCTGGCCCTTCCGGTCACCCCGCCGGATCTGCCCGCCCTGGATGCCCGGCATTACCGGGTGCCAGAGCAGCCAGACTGCCTGTATCTGCATGATCTGGCCGTCGATCCGGCAGCCCGCTCACAGGGCACCGGCCAACGGCTGATCGGGCAATTCTGGACGACCGCCCGGCAGCTGGCCCTGCCCCGGACCCTGCTGATAGCCATCCAGGGCTCTGCCCCGTTCTGGGCCCGGCACGGCTTCTGTCCCGAGCCTGCAACCAGCGCCGCCCTGTACCAGAAGCTGGCCAGCTACGGTGCCGGAGCACAGTTGATGGGTGCCTGCCCGCTCCCGGACTGAACCCCGCACCTCAACCCGCCACCAGCCCGGATGCCGTTTTCCGGGCCCGCTGCTCCTCCAGCACCTCGGCCAGGGCCAGATAGAACGCACTGGCGCCACACAGCAGCCCCTCAAAACCGGCGATCCTGGTCAAAAGCGGGCTTTCCAGCAGCTCGGCCCCCGCCAGCAGGAAGAACAGCAGGGCCAGCGAGCCAAACACCACCTGCAGGGCCCGGGTACCCGACAGGGTGCCAAAGAACATAAACAGGGTGAACAGGCCCCACAGCAACAGGAAAACCCCCATGAACGCCCCGGACGAAGCCTCGGCCCAGCCCCATCTGGGCATCAGTACCAGCAGGACCAGCGACAACCAGAAAGCCCCGTAAGAGGTAAAAGCCGTAAAGCCAAAGGTGTTGCCTTTGGAAAACTCACAAATACCGGCCACCACCTGCATGGCGCCACCAAAGCACAGCCCCATGGCCAGAATGGCTGCACTCATCGGAAAGAAACCGGCGTTATGCAGGTTTAACAGGATTGTCGTCATACCAAATCCCATCAGCCCCAGGGGGGCAGGATTGGCCAGGCGATTACTGGATGATTCGGACATAACGTTGCCTTCCTGTCACAAATGTTTGGAATATTTCGAAAAAATTAAAAGACATTCCATAACAAATTGAAACAATTACAGCATGAATCAAATACTGTTTCCAAAAGAAACAGTTATGGCCGACTTATTGCTAAAAGCGCATTCCAGAGCCTGCCCGGGCAGGAATAACCCGCTGCTCCTATAATGAATCCGGCCCCTTCCGAACCCGATCACCCGGAGCGCACCCCATGCATCTTCAGGACCTGCAACTGACCCTGCTGTTTGACAATGTCGAATGCACCGCCCATCTGGAGCACCTGTGGGGCTTTTCCTGCCTGATCCGGCTGCCCGGTACCTGCCTGCTGCTGGATACCGGCAGCAACGGCCGGATGCTGCTGCGCAACATGCAGCGGCTGGGCGTAAGCGCCCGTGAGCTGGACCGGCTGTTTATCACCCATGGCCACTGGGACCATATCGGCGGACTGGACTCGGTGCTGGAGGAAAACCCGGCGCTGGAACTGATTGTCCCGCGCAGCCTGTCAAAACTGATGATTGGTGACCTGAAAAAACAGTGCCGCGCCATCACCGTGGTGGATGATGCGCCCCGGGCGCTGGGCAATGGCCTGTACTCCACCGGCACCCTGCCCGGCGAGATGCCGGAACAGGCGCTGGTGATTGCCACCCGCGAAGGCGCGGTAGTGATTACCGGCTGTGCCCACCCGGGCATCGCCGAAATTGCGGCCCTGGCCGCGGCACAGACCGGTCTGCCCATCGCCCTGCTGGCCGGCGGCTTTCACCTGTTCCAGAGCGGCGCAGAAGATATCGACCAGGTCATCGACCGCCTCCAGGCACTGGGTGTCCGTTATGTCCTGCCAACCCACTGCACCGGCGGTCCGGCCATAGCCCGCCTGCAGGAACGCTATGGCCACGGTTTCATCCCCGGCGGGGCCGGGCAGCAGCTGGGTTTCGACGCCAGCGGCCAGCCCGTAACTGGCATACACTGCCTCCAGAGCTGAAGCACCGGAAAACCGCAACACCCGCACTGCATAACTGCGTCCCTGACCCTTATTGCCCTGGCTTGCAGGAGGCCACTGTGTCGATCCATGTCGCGCTGCATCATGTTACGCATTACCGTTACGACCGGCCGGTGCATCTGGGCCCGCAGATTGTGCGGCTGCGCCCGGCGCCCCACAGTCGCACCCCGATCCTGTCCTATGCCCTGAACGTGTTGCCAGAGCAGCACTTTATCAACTGGCAGCAGGACCCCCAGGGCAACTATCTGGCCCGGCTGGTGTTTCCGGAAAAAACCCGGGAGCTGAAAATCGAGGTCAGCCTGACGGCTGAAATGGTGGTGTTCAATCCCTTTGATTTTTTCCTGGAGCCCTACGCGGAAAAAATCCCCTTCAGCTACAGCGCTGGCGAGCAGCGCGAGCTGGCGCCCTATCTGGCGACCCTGGAAGACACCCCGCGCCTGATGGCCTATCTGGCCAGCATTGATCGAAGCCCGGCGCCCAGTGCCGATTTTCTGGTGGCACTCAATCAGCGGCTGGCCCGGGATATCCGCTATGTAATCCGGCTGGAACCGGGCATCCAGAGCCCGGAACAAACCCTGGAAAAAGCCTCCGGCTCCTGCCGGGACTCCGCCTGGCTGCTGGTCCAGCTGCTGCGCCGGCTGGGCATCGCGGCCCGCTTTGTGTCCGGCTATCTGATCCAGCTGACCGCCGACGTCAAGGCCCTGGACGGCCCCAGCGGCACCGAACAGGACTTCACCGACCTGCATGCCTGGTGCGAAGCCTACCTGCCCGGTGCCGGCTGGGTGGGCCTTGACCCCACCTCCGGCCTGTTTGCCGGAGAAGGCCATATTCCGGTGGCCTGCAGCCCTGAGCCGTCCTCGGCCGCCCCGATCAGCGGTGCGGTGGACCAATGCGAGTGCGAGTTCTCCCACGAAATGCGCGTTGAACGGGTTTGGGAAGCCCCCCGGGTCACCCGGCCCTATAGCGAAGAACAGTGGCAGGCCATCCACAGCCTCGGCCTGCAGGTGGACCACGAACTGCAGCAGCAGGATGTGCGGCTGACCATGGGCGGCGAGCCCACCTTTGTCGCCATCGACTACCCGGACGACCCGGAATGGAACACCGCCGCCATGGGTCCCAACAAGCGCCGGCTGGCCGCCGACCTGTTCCACCGGCTGCGGGAACACTACCCTCCGCCGGGGCTGGTGCACTTTGGCCAGGGCAAGTGGTACCCCGGCGAGCAGCTGCCCCGCTGGTCACTGAACTGCTTCTGGCGCCGGGATGGCGAACCCGTCTGGCAGAACCCGCAGCTGTATGCCGACGAACAGCGCCAGTATGGGGCCGATGCAGAGCTGGCCGGGCGTTTTGTCCAGCGGCTGGCCGGGCATCTGGGCATCACGGCCGGACACGCCTTCCCGGCCTATGAGGACTGGCTTTACTACCTGTGGCGCGAACGGCGGCTACCGGAAAACGTGACCCCGGAAGACGCCCGGCTGGCCGACCCGCTGGAGCGTGAACGGCTGCGCCGGGTGTTCCGGCAGGGACTGGAGCAGGTGGTTGGCCATGTGCTGCCACTGGGCCGGCGGCTAGACGGCCAGGGCTGGGAGAGTGGCCACTGGTTCCTGCGGGACGAATACTGCCGCCTGCAGCCCGGTGACTCGGCCATGGGCTACCGGCTGCCGCTGGACTCCCTGCCCTGGGTCCGTGAGAGTGACTACCCCTATATCCATGCCCAGGACCTGAACCAGCCGTTTCCGCCGCTGCCGGGCCGGCAGCAGATCCTGCACCAGTTGCGGCGGATCCGCCCGGATCAGACCGATGCAGCCCTCCGGCAGGCCCATGAAACAGAAACTGGCACCGGGCAGAGCGCAGAACCCGGCGTGGCTCCGCAACCCTTTGAATCCGCAGCCCGGATTGTACGCACGGCACTGTGTGCCGAGCCCCGGGATGGCCGGCTCTACCTGTTCATGCCACCGCTGGCCCGGCTGGAGGACTACCTGGAGCTGGTCGCTGCCATCGAAACCACCGCGGCCGAGCTGGACTGTCCGGTGCTGCTGGAAGGCTATGAGCCACCCCAGGACCCGCGCCTGACCCACTTCAGGGTCACCCCGGACCCGGGCGTCATCGAGGTCAATATCCAGCCCGCAGCCCACTGGGGCGAACTGGTGGAGTGCACCGAGTTTCTCTACGAAGCTGCCCGCCAGTCACGGCTGTCCAGCGAGAAATTCATGATCGACGGCCGCCACACCGGCACCGGCGGTGGCAACCACTTTGTGCTGGGCGGTGCCACCCCGGCCGACTCGCCCTTCCTGCGCCGCCCGGACCTGCTGCGCAGCCTGGTCAGCTACTGGCACAACCATCCGTCGCTGTCCTACCTGTTCTCCGGGCTGTTTATCGGCCCCACCTCCCAGGCCCCACGGGTGGATGAGGCGCGCAACGACGCGCTCTACGAGCTGGAAATCGCCTTCAGCCAGCTGCCCGCAGCCGGCAGCAGCTGCCCGCCCTGGCTGGTGGACCGCCTGCTGCGCAACCTGCTGGTGGATGTCAGCGGCAACACCCATCGTGCTGAATTCTGCATCGACAAACTGTACTCGCCCGACTCGGCCTCCGGCCGGCTGGGCCTGCTGGAGCTGCGCGCCTTTGAAATGCCGCCCCATGCCCGGATGAGCCTGGCCCAGCAGTGCCTGCTGCGGGCACTGATTGCCCGCTTCTGGAAACAGCCCTACCAGCCACCGCGCCTGGTACGCTGGGGCACGGCCCTGCATGACCGCTTCCTGCTGCCCTGCTTTGTCGAGCAGGACTTCCGCGATGTCCTCACCGAACTGGAAGAAGCCGGCTACCCGGTCCGGGCCGAATGGTTTGCCCCGCACTTTGAATTCCGCTTCCCGAAACTGGGTGAATACGCGGTACGGGGCATCGACCTGGAACTGCGTACAGCCCTGGAGCCCTGGCATGTGCTGGGCGAAGAAGGCAGCCAGGGCGGCACGGCCCGCTATGTGGACTCCTCGCTGGAGCGCCTGCAGGTCCGGCTGAGCGGCATGGCCCCCGACCGCTATGTACTAACCTGCAATGGCGTGCCGGTGCCGCTGCAGCCCACCGGCACCGTCGGCGAGTTTGTCGGCGGTGTCCGCTACCGGGCCTGGCAGCCGGCAGCCTGCCTGCACCCGACCATTGGCGTGCAGGCACCGCTGACCTTTGACCTGGTCGACACCTGGATGCAGCGCGCGCTGGGCGGCTGCCAGTACCATGTGGCCCACCCGGGCGGCCGCAGCTATGCCCAGCTGCCGGTCAATGCCTACGAGGCGGAAAGCCGGCGGCTGTCCCGCTTCTTCCCGCACGGGCATACACCTGGCCCGGTCCGCCCGCTGGCCCCGCGTATTGAACCGGAAATGCCCATGACCCTCGACCTGCGCCAGCACTGAGGTCCTCCTCCGGGGTACCGGCCCGGGCCGGTACCCTCCGCTTCTGCCAGCCGGATACCGAATGTCTGACCTGCTTACCGATTACCCTCAAACTGCAGCGGCCCAGCACGAACTGTTCGATGGTCCGGGCCAGCTGCGGCCCCACTGGAAACGGCTGCTGGCCCGGCTGGATGCCCTCGGCCCGGAGCACCTGAAACAGCACCAGGCCATGCTGGAACGGCAGATCCTGGAAAACGGCGTTACCTATAACGTGTACGCCGATCCGGATGGTGCTGACCGCCCCTGGAAACTCGACCTGCTGCCGCACCTGATTGCCGCCGACGAATGGCAGGGTCTGGCCGCCGGTGTAGCCCAGCGGGCCCGGCTGCTCAATACCCTGCTGCAGGACATCTACGGCCCGCAGCGACTGATGGCCGAAGGCCTGCTGCCCTGCGAGCTGATCTTTGGCCACGACCAGTTTCTCTGGGCCTGCCAGGGGCTGCGCCCGCCAGGCGGCATCTGGCTGCACCTGTATGCGGTAGACCTGGCCCGGGGCCCGGATGGCCGCTGGTGGGTCACGGCCGACCGGACCCTGGCCGCCTCCGGTGCCGGCTATGCCCTGGAGAACCGCCACCTGATCTCGCGGATTTTCCCCGAGCTGTACCGGGATCTGCGGATCGAATACATCACCGGCTACTTCCGCACCCTGCAGGACACCCTGGCCCGCCAGGCGCCGGTGGACGGCCATGAAAAACCGCTGGTGGTGCTGCTGACCCCGGGCCGCTTCAACGAAAGCTATTTCGAACACCTCTACCTGGCCCGCCAGCTCGGCTACCCGCTGGTAGAGGGCAGCGACCTGACCGTCCGCAACAGCACCCTGTACCTGAAAACCCTGGCCGGGCTGCGCCGGGTGCATGTGGTGCTGCGCCGGCTGAACGACGACTACTGCGACCCGCTGGAGCTGCGCACCGACTCGGCACTGGGCGTCCCCGGCCTGCTGGGTGCCGTGCGCCATGGCCGGGTGCTGGTAGCCAACGCCCTGGGCTGCGGCGTGCTGGAATCTCCCGGCCTGCCCGGCTTTCTGCCAGCCATCAGCCAGCGACTGTTTGGCGAAGACCTGCTGCTGCCCTCGGTGGCCAGCTGGTGGTGCGGTGAGGCCCCGGTGCTGGAAGAAGCCCTGGAGCAGCTGCCCCGGCTGCTGATCCGCCCGGCATTCAGCAACCAGCGCTTCCAGCCCTGCTTTGGTCCCGAACTGGACGACAACGGCCTGGCCGCCCTGCGCCAGCGCCTGCAGCAGCGGCCTTACGCCTATGTGGGCCAGGAACGGCCCCGGATGTCGCTGGCCCCGGTCTGGCAGCGCCAGAGCGGCCGGCTGGAGGCCCGGCCACTGGGCATGCGCCTGTTTGCCGTGGCCGGACCGGATGGCCAGTACCGGGTGATGCCCGGCGGCCTGAGCCGGGTCGCCGCCGAAGCAGATGCCGAGGTGCTGTCCATGCAGCGCGGTGGCGCCAGCAAGGACACCTGGGTACTGGGCGAGCGCCTGCCGGGCAGCGATCCCTGGCAGGGCGTGCGGCCGCTGGGAACCCGGGATGTGGTGCGCAGCGATCCCTACCTGCCCTCGCGCATGGTGGAAAATCTGTTCTGGTTTGGCCGCTACGGCGAACGCTGCGAGGGACAGGCCCGGCTACTGCGGATCCTGCTGGCCCTGTGCATTGATGACGACAATGACCAGCTGGCCCTGCAGGCCGCTCTGGCACTGGCCGGCCGGCTCGGCCTGCTGCCACCGGGCAGCCGCCAGCCGCTGGACCAGCTGCTGGTCCGGGCGGTACTGGACGAACAGTGGCCACCCAGCCTGCGCAACAACCTGCAGCGGCTGCACTGGGCGGCCACCAACGTACGCGGCAAGCTGTCCCGGGAAAACTGGCAGGCGGTGCTTGAACTGCAGAAATATGCCCTGCCGGAGCATGACCAGGTGGAAACCGGTGCCCTGCTGGAGTTCTTCGACGGCCTGCTGCTGTCCAGCGCGGCACTGGCCGGCTTTGCCCTGGACGACATGACCCGGGACGATGGCTGGCGCTTTCTGCTGGCCGGGCGGCATATTGAACGCCTGCAGCTGCTCTGCGACAGCCTGGCCTGCTTCCTGACCGGCCCGGCCAGCCGCGATCCGCTGGCGCTGGGCTGGCTGCTGGAGCTGGGCAACTCGGCCATCACCTACCGTACCCGCTATCTGGCCTCGGCCCAGCAGATTCCGGTGCTTGACCTGCTGCTGCTGGATGACCACAACCCCCATGGCCTGATGTTCCAGCTGCAGACCCTGATCCGTGAGACCGGCCTGTTCAGCGAACGCTTTGGCGTTGATTTTCCCCCGGAAACCCGGCTGGACGGACTGGCCGAACAGCTGGCCGGTTTTGACCTGGCCCTGCTGGAAGAAGGCCCGCTGGCCCGCCCGGAGGCCCCGGAGCAGCTGGCCAGCCTGCTGCAGGCGATCAGCCTGGCGTCGGCCCGGCTGTCCGACAGTCTCGGACTGCGCTTTTTCGCCCATATCGATATCAGCCAGCAGACCCAGTCCCTATGAGCAGCATCCGTTACCTTGTCCTGCACGACACCCGCTACCACTACTCGTCCCGGGTCTCGCTGGCCTACCAGCTGGCCCACCTGTGGCCCAGGGCCTGCCTATGGCAGCGCTGCCACCAGCAGCAGCTGGAGATCGGACCGGTGCCGGCCTACCGGGAGGATGGCCTGGATGCCTTTGGCAATCCCCTGACCCGGATGGCCATCGAAACCCCTCATGACGAACTGGCGGTGGCCGCCCGGCTGGAGGTGGAGGTATTCCGCCGGCCCGGCCTCAGCCCGCAGCAGTCCCCGGCCTGGGAGCAGGTCCGGGCGGCGCTGGGCTACACCGGCAAGCCGGTGGATAACCGGCTGTTCGAGGCGATCCGTTACCGCTTCGAGTCACCCTATGTGCATCTGCAGCAGGCTTTCAGCGCCTTTGGTGAGGACTGCTTCAGCCGCGCCCGGCCGCTGCTGGAAGCCGTCCAGGCGCTGATGGAAAAAATCTTCAGCGAATTCACCTTTGACCCCAGTGCCACCCAGGTGGCCACTCCGCTGCTGCAGGTACTGGAGCGGCGGCGCGGGGTCTGCCAGGACTTTGCCCACCTGATGCTGGCCTGCCTGCGCTCTCGGGGCCTGGCCGCCCGCTATGTCAGCGGCTACCTGCTGACCCGGCCACCACCGGGCCAGCCCCGGCTGATTGGCGCTGATGCCTCCCATGCCTGGGTTTCAGTGTTCTGTCCGGTGCATGGCTGGGTGGATTTTGATCCGACCAACAATCTGCAGCCGGAGCTGGAGCACATTACCCTCGGCTGGGGCCGGGACTTTGCCGACGTATCGCCCCTGCGCGGCGTGGTGCTGGGTGGAGGCAGCCATGATCCTGAAGTCCGGGTCACGGTCATCCCGGCCAGCGAGGCCGGCAGCTGGCCAGAACTGGCCGGGCTGTTCGGCAGCCCCTGAAAAAAAAGGGGGGCACCCGGCCAGGGTGCCCCCAATTGGAGATGATGGTGTAACGGCCTGCAGTCTGCCGGTCCGGCCGTCGGTATCCTGTGAGGGTCGGGTCAAAAAAGTGTCGGGCAAAAAAAAGGCCGCCTGGGGATCAGTGGCGGCCTGCGGAATGTCTTTTCACGTGCCGGGCCAGTCTGTACTCCGCCCCGTCAGCAAAATGCCAGGAATCGATAAAGAAACTGTCAAATCAGCGGGCAGCATCCGTGGCCGGACCGGGCGGAGGAGGTGCCCAGTCCAGCAGATGGTGGCCATAGGCATGGCTGGCCGCCTGATACCAGGCGATATCCCGCCGCACCAGCGGATCCTGCAGACCAGCCGGCTGCTCAAGACTCCGGCCCAGCGCCTGCTCATGGCGGCGCGGTGCCCGGCCCGGACTGAGAATGGCCAGATCCTGGCCATCAAACAAGCCCAAGTGCTGGTAGTTGGCCACCAGGGCCCTGGGGGGCAGGCCGCTGTCCTGCAGCAGGTTGCGGCCAAAAAAACTGGATACATAGTCCAGATTGAGCAGGCCCAGCAGGGTGGGCGCCAGATCAATCTGGCTGGCCAGTCCGGCCTCGTCACCCGGACGGATCAGCCCGGGCGCATAGATAAACAGCGGAATATGGTAGTTGGCCACCGGCAGGTCTTCCCGTCCGGCGCTGCCGGCACAGTGGTCGGCAACAATGACAAACAGGGTCTGGCTGAACCAGGGCTTTTGCCGGGCCTCCGCCAGGAACTGGCCCAGGGCCCAGTCGCTGTATTTCACCGCACCGTGCCGGCCCGTGCCGGAGGGAATATCAATCCGCTGTTCCGGGTAGGTATAGGGCCGGTGGTTGGAGGTGGTCATCAGCTGCAGCAGGAAGGGCCGCTGCTGCTGCCAGTCGGCATCCGCCTCGCGCAGGGCCAGCCGGTACAGGTCCTCGTCTGCCATGCCCCAGGCGTTCCGGAAGTGGATATCCGCTTCCGCCGTGCTGGTCTGGTCAACAATCCGGTAACCGTTGCCACTGAAAAAGGCATTCATGTTGTCGAAATAACCGCGCCCGCCATAGAGAAACACGCTGTCATAACCCCGTGCCACCAGCTGCTGGCCCAGACTGGCAAAACCGCTTTCCCGGCCCAGCCGCTTGACAATGGATCGCCCCGGTGTCGGTGGCACCGACAGGGTGATGGCCTCCAGCCCCCGGTCCGTACGGGTGCCGGTGGCGTACAGGTTGCTGAAATAGCGGCTCTGCGGGCGCAGCTGGTCCAGATTTGGGGTCAGCCCCCGTCCCAGGTAGTGGGCACTCAGGCTCTCGACCGTAACCAGCACGATATTCAGCGGCCGGAACGTCCCCGGATTATCGATCTGGCGGCGCAGGTCCAGCGGCTGCCGGCCGGTAAAACGGACACCAGGCTCCGCCAGTTCGGCCCGCAGCAGGCGGGCCACTTCGCCGGCCGGCAGGGTCGGGTAAAACCGGGCATAGTCCAGCTCGTTATTGCGGAAGGCGGCAAACAGCTGCCAGGGCCCGTTGCTGGCCAGCTCCTGCTGGTACAGGTTGTGAAAGCCCGTGCGCGGCCAGTTCTGGTCAAGCCCCGTTACGGCCAGCAGGGCCAGCCCCAGCAGCAAACCCAGCGCCAGACCCCGCTGGCGCAGGCTGGCCGGAGGCTGCTGGCTCACCCGGCGCAGCGGCCGGCGCAGCACAAACAGCAGCAGGCCGGTCAGCAGGGCCAGCGCGCCCAGCAGTGGCCAGACCGGATAGGACTCCAGGATATTGCTGATCACCTCGGTGGAGTAGACCAGATAATCCACCGCAATAAAGTTGAAGCGGACGCCAAACTCGTCCCAGAACAGCCACTCCGCCAGGGCGCCAAACAGCATCAGGTACAGGCTGAACGCCAGCAGCCCGCCCAGCAGCCCGCGAAAACCACGCCACGCCCAGAACCGGGCCGGACAGCAGAACAGCCCGCACGCCAGCGGCAGCAGGGCACAGGCCAGAAAGCCCGTGTCATAGAGCAGCCCGCCCAGCAGCACCTCCAGCAGACTGCCCGGCCCCGGCTCTGCCTCCGCCCCGCTGGCCACCAGCAGCACCAGCCGGGTCAGGGTAAAGACCAGCAGCCAGCAGCCGGCCAGCAGGGACAGATAGCGCAGCGGCGCCGTGCGAAACAGCATGGGGGCAGCTCCTGAAACCGGGAAAATGCGCCGGAGTCTGCAATGCGCCCCGTGTGCGGGCTGTAAAACACAGATCAAGATCCTGTGAAACCCGGCTCCGGCCCGGAACAGCCCGGCCGGGGCTTGCCGGACAGGCCGGGCCAGGGTATTCCGGCCCGGCCCGTCCGGACTGAAACCTAGCGGCGGCAGACTGTTATGCCGGCCTGCCCCCGGCAAGGCTTGCATTTATAGCGGCTTGTCACTAGAAGATGGAGACGCAGCTGAGGCCCACTGATGACAACACCTTCCCCTTCGACACCTGTTTCTGCTTCTCCCGCCTTGTCCTGGTCACAACGTTTCCAGCAATACCGCCGGACGGCGGGTCTGCTGCTGGTGTTTGGCGTATTCAGCCTAGCGCTGGTGGCCTGCTACCGGCTGCTGCGGGACATAGACACCCAGACCCTGTTCCAGGCGGTCACCGCCGTTTCGGGCAGCGCCCTGCTGGCGGCCGTACTGCTGACCCTGGCCGCCTTTGCCGCCATGCTCGGCTACGAGTGGTCGGCCTGCCGCTTTGCCGGAGCACGCCTGCCCTGGCGCGAGCTGGTGGTGGGCGGTTTTTGTGCCTTTGCCGTGGGCAATGCCGTGGGGCTGGCCATGCTCTCCGGGGGCGCGGTGCGCCTGCGCCGCTACGCCAGCCACGGTCTGGATTCGCGGGATGTGCTGCGGATGTCGCTGTTTGCCGGGCTGTCGCTGGGCTGTGTGCTGCCCCTGCTGGCCGCGCTGGCTGCCCTGTGGGATCTGCCGGCCGCCTCCGCGGCCCTGCACCTTTCCCGCGACGGAGTCGCCGCGCTGGCCGGGCTGCTGCTCGGCCTGTACGGACTGGCCGCCCTGCTGCTGCTCCGCTGGAAACCCCTGGAGCGACCGGCACCTGATGCCGTGCTGCTGCAGTGGCGGGCGCTGAAACTGCGCCTGCCCGGCTGGCGACTGAGCGGCTGGCAGCTGGTGATTTCGGTGCTGGATGTGGTGGCCTCGGCCGCCGTGCTCTATGTGCTGCTGCCTGAAGCCCCGCCCTTTATCAGCTTCCTGCTGGTGTATATCCTGGCGCTGGTGGCTGGCGTGCTCAGCCACGTGCCCGGTGGCGTCGGGGTGTTCGAGGCCGTGCTGCTGGCGGTCTTTGCCGGCCAGCTGGGTGCGGCACCGCTGGCCGCTGCCCTGCTGGTATACCGGCTGATCTACAACCTGATTCCGCTGCTGCTGGCCTGCCTGATCCTGCTGTTTTCCGAAGCCCGGCGGCTGGTCAGCGCCCGGCAGGGGGTGCAGCGGCTCTCCGGGCTGGCGGCCCCCATCCTTGCCCTGCTGGTGTTTCTGGTGGGCTGCGTGCTGCTGTTTTCCGGCGTCACCCCCTCGATTGATACCCGCCTGCAGGCCCTGAGCTTTCTGGTACCCCGGTGGCTGATCAACGCCTCGCACTTTGTGGCCAGCCTGGTGGGCGTGTTCTGCCTGGTGCTGGCCAATGGCCTGTGGCGGCGGCTGTCGGCGGCCTGGCTGCTGACCATGATTTCCCTGCTGGCCGGTGCCCTGCTGGCCCTGCTCAAGGGGTTTGACTGGGAAGAATCACTGATCACCCTGAGCCTGGCCGCCCTGCTCGCACTGTTCCGCCCGGCCTTTTACCGGCGCAGCCGGCTGACCGAACAGCCGCTGGCCCCGCTGTATCTGCTGGCCACCAGCTGCGTGGTGATCGCCTCCATCGGCCTGCTGCTGTTTGCCTACCAGGGCGTACCCTACAGCAACCGGCTGTGGTGGCAGTTCGCCCTGGAGGGCGACGCCCCGCGCGGCCTGCGCGCCGTGCTGGGCAGCGTGGTGCTGCTGGCTGCCCTGATCCTGACCTGGCTGCTGCGCGCCCGGCCGGTCAGGGTGCCGCTGCCCACGGCTGCGGACCTAGACCAGGCGGCAGCCATCCTGCACCAGTCCAGCCAGCCGGAAGGCGGTCTGGCTCTCAGCGGCGACAAGGCCCTGCTGTTCAACGCCGAGCGCACGGCCTTTCTGATGTATGCCCGCCGGGGCCGCAGCCTGATTGCCCTGTTTGACCCGGTCGGCCCGGCCCGGGCCCGGGCCGAACTGGTCTGGCAGTTCCGTGACCTGTGCGACCAGTACCATTCGCGCCCGGTGTTCTACCAGGTCCGCCCGAAAAACCTGCCGCTGTACATGGACATCGGACTGATTGCGGTGAAGCTGGGTGAAGAAGCCCGGGTCAACCTGCAGCGCTTTGACCTTGAACACAAAAGCAAGGAAACCCGCGACCTGCGCTACCGCTGGAACAAGGGCCTGCGCGATGGCCTGCAGCTGGAATTCCACGAGGCCGGCCAGGCCCCGCTGGACGAGCTGCGGATGATTTCTGATGCCTGGCTGCAGGGCAAGCCGGTCCGTGAAAAGGGCTTTTCCCTCGGCCGCTTTACCCCGGAGTACCTCAACCGCTTCCGGATCGTCATCGTCCGCCACCAGGGCCAGGCCGTGGGTTTTGCCAACCTGCTGGAAACCGGCACCGCCGAAAGCGCCAGCCTGGACCTGATGCGCATGCATCCCCGGGCGCCCCGGCTGACCATGGAATTCCTGATGCTCGGCCTGATCCTGCACTTCAAGGCCCGGGGCTTCCGTTTCTTCAGCCTGGGCATGGCACCGCTGTCCGGACTGCAGCCGCGCCGGGGCGCACCGCTGTCCCAGCGGCTGGGCGCCCTGGTGTTCGAACGGGGTGAACCGTTCTACAACTTCCAGGGGCTGCGCCAGTTCAAGGAGAAATTCCTGCCCGACTGGGAGCCCTGTTATCTGGCCGTACCGGCCGGCCTTGATCCGCTGGTGGCCATGGCCGATACCGCCGCCCTGATTGAAAATCTGGATCTGGTGATTTCGGTTGATACGTCGGTGCTGCATCTGGCGGGCGCTCTGGGCAAACCCGTGTGGCTGCTCAGCCGGTGGGATGCGTGCTGGAGGTGGGGGGATATGGGAGAGACCTCCGTGTGGTACCCCACAATGCGTATTTTCCGCCCGCAGGAGCGTTCGTTCGGGCCTGCGTTGGCGTGTATGGCGCAGGCCCTGCGTGCGTGGGTTGCCCAGTGGCACGCAGCACACCCGTCGGGGCAGGCAGGGTGTGTGCCCTCACCCTGAGCCTTGGAATACAGCAAGTAATGGTGGACCACCCAATGGACCCGTCAGCAGATACAGCGCCCATAAGGCTGCCAAAAGGCATGACCGTGGAGGCGCTGTGGGAGGCGCGGCAGGCCCTGATACAAAACCCCACGCCCGAAGGGCTTAAGGCGCTCGCCACACAAATTTTTGCCGTGCAGCAGCCTGTAGCTGGCGAGCGGCTGGTGCTGGACGTGATGGCGGCACATCAGGAAAACCTGCCCCTGCTCCTGGCCGGGGCGGATGTGCTGTCAACCTATTCCACACGGTACGATATTGTTGTGGCCGTGCTGGCCAAGGTGCTGGCGGCCATGCCCCAGTTGCACGGGCTTAAGGTCTTTTTGGCCTCGGCCCTTGTGGGCAAGGGGGACCTTGGCGCAGGGCTGCACATTTTTGCCGACATCATGCAAAACCACCCCGAACTCCATACTCAGGCCTGCGAACATCTGTCCGTGGCCCTGCTGGAGGCGGGCTACGCGCGTGAAGGGCATGCGGTGCTGGAGGCATGGTTCAGGGAGGGCAGGCCCGCCACCGCCTCGCTGCTCAACAACATGGGGTGTGTGCTCCAACGCCTGAACCGCTCGCAGGAGGCCCTGCCATGGTACAGGCAGGCGCTGGAGATGAACCCCACCAACCCGACCTTCTGCACTGGGTATGCTACGGCCCTGTTCAAGGCCGGGTATTTTGCGGAAGGGGCGCCGTATTTTCGCCAGCGCGAAAGTCTGGTGGAAGATTCGGTCAGTGGGTATCTGGCCCTGCCGCGCCTGCAAAAAGGCGCGCCTTTGCAGGGCAGAAAAATTGTTCTCTATCAGGAGCAGGGGCTGGGGGATGCGCTCCAGTTCATCCGCTACCTGCCCGATATGGTGGCGCAGGGGGCGCAGGTTTTACTTGTGGTGTCTTCCACACTTGTCCGCCTTTTCGGCCTTTCCTTCCCCGGTGTGCAGGTCACGACGGAAAAAGACTGTGTGAACTATAGCGGGTATGATGCGGTCCTGCCCATTCCCGATCTGCCCTTTGTCATGGGGTTGCAAA
>DIDB01000059.1 GCA_002417905.1 Pseudomonadaceae bacterium UBA5811 | reverse complement strand
GTGCGGGATCTGTTTGAGCGGGCCAGAACCCGGGCTCCGGCCATCATTTTTATTGATGAGCTGGACGCCTTGGGCCGGGCCCGCGGGTTCGGCCCGATGTCGGGCGGGCATGACGAAAAAGAGCAGACGCTGAACCAGCTACTGGTAGAGCTGGACGGCTTTGACACATCAAGCGGGTTGGTGCTGCTGGCAGCAACTAACCGTCCGGAAATTCTTGATCCGGCCCTGCTGCGGGCTGGCCGTTTTGACCGTCAGGTCCTGGTTGACCGGCCAGACCGGCCCGGCCGGCTGCAGATCCTGCGGGTGCATCTGAAGAAAGCCAAACTGGCAACAGATGTTGATCCGGATCAGATTGCTGCCCTGACACCCGGGTTTACCGGAGCAGATCTGGCCAACCTGGTTAACGAGGCGGCCCTGCTGGCAACCCGTCGTCGGGCTCCGGCCGTGATGATGGACGATTTCACCGCAGCGATCGAGCGCATTGTGGCCGGTCTGGAAAAACGTAACCGGCTGCTCAATCCTAGGGAGCGGGAGGTGGTGGCTTACCATGAAATGGGCCATGCGCTGGTAGCCATGTCCTTGCCGGATATGGATCCGGTGCACAAGATATCAATTATCCCGCGGGGGATGGGGGCATTGGGCTATACCATCCAGCGGCCGACGGAAGACCGTTTCCTGATGACCCGGGAAGAGCTGGAGGACAAAATGGCCGTGCTGCTGGGTGGACGGGCGGCAGAATGGATCGTATTTTCCAGACTGTCGACCGGTGCTGCGGATGACCTGATGAAAGTGACAGATATTGCCCGGGCCATGGTGACCCGCTATGGCATGTCCAGCAAACTGGGGCATGTCAGCCTGGAGCGTGACCAGCACCATTATCTGGAAGAACAGTATGGACTGCCTGCCCAGCATGAGTATGGTGAGAATACGGCGGATATCATCGACAAAGAGGTGCAGGCCATCATTGATCAGGCCTTCCATCGGACGCAGTCCATTCTGGAGAAGCATCGTGTACTGCTGGAGCGAGGGGCTCATCAGTTGCTGGAAAAAGAAACTCTGGATGCCAGCCAGCTGGCGGCGCTGATGGCTACTGCCGGGGATGTGCATGCAGCCGGATGAGCTTTATCTGAGTGCGCTGCAGGGTGGCCGGGAGCTAATCTGCCGGCTGGATGCCGAGCTGCGGGCTCTGGCCTGCCTGCTTCGGGACGAGGGGGCGATGCGCGTTGACGCCCTGTATGAAATTCCGGTGCGCAACAGTGTTTCTGTAGACCGGGCTGAGCCTATCTGGGTGAGTAGCCCTATGGGACTGGCTGCCACAGATCTGGCGGTTGAGGTATTGACCAGTATCTGGCTGCGTTCGGCGCAAAGTCCAAGGGAGACACTGAGAGCACCTGGAGTCCTTGCAGTCTCTGATCAGGCGCTGGCTGGAATCAACCGTTCAAACCAGCTGCGGATGCAGCTGTTTGAACTGATCCGGCCGTTGGAGCAGACGGCCCGGACAGAAATCTGGCGGGCGCATCCGGCTATCGCCAGCCTTCAGGCCCTGCGGGTTACGCCTATCCTGATGGCGCCTATGGCCCTGCGTTTTTACTGGGATACCGGCGCTTCCATTGAGCGCAAGCAAGTGTGCGACCTGGTGCGGACCTATGATGAAGCGCTGCTGAAAAACTATGATGCCCGTCCATCACTTTACAGTCTGCCGGAGGATTCTGGAGACCGTAAGCTGGTGTTTGCAATCAGCCAGTTAGAGCAGTTGCCAGCGGACGAGCAGGTGGCCATTTATCGTCCGGTAACACCTCATATCAGGGCCAGGGTCCGGGACGGTGACGGACTGCCTTATATCTGCTCTGCACCTGTGCCTTTTGTTTACCCTCTGGCTGTCCGGTCTCCCGGCATCAAGCCCCTGCAGAATTATGAACCGGCGCACCGGCCGGGCAAACGCTCCATCCGGGCCCAGCTGATGGAGGAGCCTTATGTCGAAGCCATGAATATTTATCGCTATATGGAGACGCATCGCAAGTTTGGTCCGGTGGAAGCCAAAGACCGGACCCGGAACAAGCGGAAAACAGTTTTGTAGATTCATTGTGGACAGACTTAATCCTGTTTTTATAACATCATAATTTTATGGTTGAACAATAGAAAGATGCACATACGAATTGGACATGGTTACGATGTCCATCGCTTTGGCGATGGCAGTTTTATTACGCTCGGTGGAGTAAAAATTCCACATTATTCCGGACTGATTGCTCATTCAGATGGGGATGTCCTGTTGCATGCCATTAGTGATGCCCTCTTGGGAGCGCTGGCTCTGGGCGACATTGGCCGGCATTTCCCGGATACTGATCCCGCTTTTAAAGGTGCTGACAGTCGCTGCCTGCTACGTCATGTGGTGGGACTCATTCATGGTAAAGGGTGGAAAGTAGGTAACGTCGACTCGACCATTATTGCCCAGGCTCCCAAAATGGCGCCTCATATCGAGGAAATGCGCCTGCGGATTGCCGAAGATCTCCAGGTGGAGCCCGATCAGGTTAATGTCAAGGCGACTACAACGGAGAAGTTGGGATTTGCCGGGCGTGAGGAAGGCATTGCTGTTCACGCTGTAGCTTTGTTGTTGGCGATATGACCGGGGCTTCTCTGTTGGGGGCATATGCCTGGGGTGGTCCCTGTGGCTCTGCCATTCTGAAAGAGACAGCAGAAGACTTTCAGGTTGATGAGGTTCTGGATATTCCATTAAGTGGAGAGGGTGAGCACCTCTGGCTATGGGTAGAGAAGCGTGCCCTGAATACCGAAGAAGCGGCCCGTTTGCTGGCCAGGACGGCAGGTATTCCATTGCGGCAGGTCAGTTATGCTGGTCTGAAAGACCGTCAGGCCCTGACACGCCAGTGGTTCAGCCTGCACCTGCCGGGACGTACCGATCCTGATCTGGAGGCGCTGGATAGTTCCCGCTTGAGGGTCTGCCGTAGGGTCCGCCATCAACGTAAACTGCAACGGGGGGCTCACGCGGCTAACCGGTTTTTATTGCGTTTGACTCATCTGCAGGCCGATAGAGCTGCTCTGGAGGAGCGGCTGGATACCATTGCG
This sequence comes from Pseudomonadaceae bacterium UBA5811, assembly GCA_002417905.1. Lineage (GTDB taxonomy): Bacteria > Pseudomonadota > Gammaproteobacteria > Pseudomonadales > Pseudomonadaceae > Azomonas. The sequence goes on along the minus strand of DIDB01000059.1, from coordinate 8,279 downwards.
GCACGGGGTGTTCCCAATTATTTTGGGTTGCAGCGCTTTGGCCATCAGGGGGGAAATCTGGCTGAAGCACGGTGTTGGGCAGAGCAGGGCAGGGCTCCTGAGCAGCGCATCCTGCGCTCCCGTCTGCTGTCTGCTGCCCGGAGTTATCTGTTCAACCAGGTGCTTTCTGCACGAGTGTCTGCCGGAAGCTGGAATAAGGCCCTGCCGGGTGATTTGCTGTCGTTTACGGATAGCCACAGTTTTTTTCTGGCAGATGCAGCCAGTTGTTCTGATCCACGGCTCGCAATTCTGGACCTGCATCCCACTGGGCCGCTCTGTGGTCAGGGTGTATCTCAGTTGCAGGACGTGCCATTGCAACTGGAGCAACAGATCTGGCAGGCCAATCCGCAGCTGGTGGCCTGGCTGGCAACTGCCGGGCTCAAGCAGGAGCGGCGCATTCTGCGTCTCCCGGTCAGGGAGCTGACATGGCATCATGAATCAGCTGTGCTGCAGCTAGCCTTTGTGCTGCCAGCCGGATGCTTTGCGACGGCTGTTGTGCGTGAGCTGGTTCAGCTGCCGGATCAGGCAGGCTAGCATGGCATTTTATGGTTGCTCCGGGGAGGGGCTGTATTGAACCGGTGTCAGTCAAATGATGTTTGGCATGGCCAGGGTATGACCTCACAGCGGACGCGTGACCGGCTGATCCGGCGTCTTCAGGATGAGGGCATTGCCAGTCCGGAAGTCCTGAGGGTTATCCAGCATATTCCGCGGCATCTGTTTGTTGATGAGGCATTGGCTCACCGGGCCTATGAAGATACGTCCCTGCCCATAGGATATAACCAGACCATTTCCCAGCCTTATATGGTTGGTCGCATGACTGAATTGCTGCTGGCAGATGGACCGCTTGAAAAAGTCCTGGAAATTGGTACGGGGTCCGGTTACCAGACGGCAGTATTGAGCTATCTGGTCGAACGGGTATTTTCCGTCGAACGTATCCAGTATTTGCAGGAGCGGGCCAAAGAACGTCTGGCGGCACTGGATATGCGAAATGTTGTATTTCGCTGGGGTGATGGCTGGGAGGGCTGGTCAGCAATGGCACCTTTTAACGGTATTCTGGTGACGGCTGCTGCCACAGATATTCCCCGGGCATTGCTTGACCAGCTGGCCCCGGAAGGGCGCATGGTAATTCCGGTTGGCACTGGACCAGCCCAGAGGCTTCAGCTGATTGTGCGTAATGACTCTGGCTATACCCGGCACATTCTGGACAGGGTACGGTTTGTCCCGTTATTGAATGGCCCGGTTGTTTAACTGACTGAATGACGATAGGAAGAAACCTTGAGCCCGATACTGATGCAATGGCGGACCACTGGACTGGTTGCAGTCTGCAGTCTTGGCCTGCTGTTTGGCGGGTGTTCTTCAACTCCGGCAGATGCAGATAATGTCGAGGTTGTTGATCGGGCCGGCAGTGCTGCAGGCTATAAGAAAGTAACTACAGGAAGTTACACTGTCCAGCCCGGTGATACCCTGTGGTCTATTGCTTTCCGTTTCGGCTGGGACTGGCACGAGCTGGCACAACAGAATGCCATTGTGTCGCCTTATGTCATTTATCCCAAACAAACGATTTACTTTGACCGCCCGCTGGTAGCTTCGCCAGAAAGTACGGCGCCTGCTGTGGTTAGTGCTACGAAAACGGTTGTTGCCGCTTCATCCACAAGTGCTGTGCCAGCTACGAGGGTCGACCCTGTTTCATCGAGCCGGCCGTCGGCTACTGCGGCGCCTGTCACACAAGTTTCAGCTCCTGCTGTCAAAGCATCCGGAGCTGCCTGGGTATGGCCAGCCCGCGGCGAAATTATCAGCCGTTATGCTTCGAACGGTAGTTTGAATAAAGGCATTGATATAGCGGGTCAATTGGGTGACCCTGTGCTAGCCGCTTCTGGTGGTACTGTTGTTTATGCAGGCAGTGGGCTAAGAGGCTATGGCGAACTGGTGATCGTCAAGCATAACGATATCTTCGTAAGTGCTTATGGTCATAACCGCAAGCTGCTGGTTCGTGAGGGACAACAGGTTACGGCAGGGCAGACGATTGCTGAAATGGGCTCAACAGGAACCGACCGGGTGAAGCTGCATTTTGAGATCCGCCGCCAGGGGAAACCTGTAGATCCGGAGCAATACCTGCCAGCCAGATAGCCAGATGTCCTGACTGTTCCAGCATCCGGGTCCGATGATCATATACAGATAGGGGACTGTATCGGGCCTGAACATTCAGCAGAGGACAAGAACAATGGCTCTCGAAAAAGAAGTGCCGGAATTTGACCTAGACAGCATGCAGGAACCAGCTGCCTTGAGTCGGGTCACAGAACAGTCCGTAAAAAAACAGAAAGGCAGCGACAGTAGAAGAGCAGGTACGGGGCATGAACGGCTGGCTGGGGGCACACTGGATGCCACTCAGTTATATCTTAATGAAATAGGTTTTTCTCCACTCCTGTCACCTGCGGAGGAGGTTCATTTTGCCCGGCTGGCGCAACGGGGTGATCCGGCCGGGCGGCGGCGGATGATCGAAAGCAACCTGCGGCTGGTTGTCAAGATTGCCCGGCGCTATCTCAACCGGGGGCTAAGCCTGCTTGATCTGATTGAAGAGGGTAATCTTGGTCTGATCCGGGCTGTTGAAAAATTCGATCCGGAGCGTGGCTTCCGTTTTTCAACCTATGCCACCTGGTGGATCAGGCAGACCATTGAGCGGGCGATCATGAACCAGACCCGGACCATCCGGTTGCCCATTCATGTGGTCAAGGAGCTTAATGTCTACCTTCGGGCTGCCCGTGAGCTGACCCAGAAGCTTGATCATGAGCCAAGGCTGGAAGAAATCGCTGTATTGATGGAAAAGCCGGTGGCAGAAGTCAAGCGCATGCTGGGGCTGAATGAGCGGATAAGCTCTGTGGATAGTACCCTTGGGCCTGACTCAGATAAAACCCTGCTGGATACCCTTGCGGATGAGCATACGACAGATCCCTGCGAGCAGCTGCAGGATGATGATCTGTGCAGCCATATTGATTCATGGTTATCCGAGCTTTCCCAGAAGCAGCGTGATGTGGTTGTCCGGCGCTTTGGGCTGCAGGGGCATGAAAGCTGCACGCTTGAAGAGGTTGGCCAGGCGATTGGCCTGACCCGTGAGCGGGTCAGGCAGATTCAGGTTGAGGCGCTCAAGCGGTTGCGTTCCATTATGGAGCGCAACGGGTTGTCAGTGGATACTCTGTTTGGCTAAATACAGGTGTTTAGCCTTGGCTGATAGGGTCAGGGCTGTTGTTGATCAGGTGGCAAGTAAGGGCAGGCTTATATGCACAAGGTACTGGTAGCGTTTGATGGTTCAAAACCATCAGAGCGGGCCGTGGCGTATGTTATCAATCTGTCGGCAGAGATGAAGCAGCCGCTGGAAATCCATCTGCTGAATGTCCAGCAGGAGCCCGTTCTGTTTGGTGAGGATTATCTGTCAGCCGATATGATTGAAGAACTTGGTAAAAGTCTGCTGGACAAAAGTGGAGCTTTGCTCAAGGAGGCTGGCAAGCAACTGGAGCAGGCGGATGTCGTTTTTACGCTGCACCCTGCGGTTGGCAACATTGCTGAAAAAATCCATGGCATGGTCAAAGACCTTGGGTGTGACACCATTGTGATGGGAACTCGTGGTCTGGGCAGTTTTTCCGGGCTGCTGCTGGGATCTGTGGCAACGCGGGTTCTGCATGATGTGCAAATCCCGGTTGTGCTGATCAAATAGCAGCGGAAGCACAGGGTATGCAGCCTGCCTGTTTTACAGGCTGCATCATTGTGGGGAGATCAGGTCAGTTTGCGTTCTATGCCCATCTCGACAAGGATTTTTGCCGAGATTTCTTCTACAGAGAAATGGGTGGAGTTAATGAAGTGAATGTTTTCACGCTTGAACAGCCGCTCGACCTCCCTCACTTCAAAATCACACTGGCCAAAGCTTGAATAGTTGCTGTCCGGTTTCCGTTCGTTGCGAATGGCAGATAGCCGGTCCGGATCAATGGTCAGGCCAAAAAGTTTATGTTTCTGTTTTTTTAGCACGGCTGGTAGCTGAAGGCATTCCATGTCTTCTTCGGTCAGCGGATAGTTGGCTGCGCGGATACCAAACTGCATGGCCATATAAAGGCAGGTTGGCGTTTTTCCGCTTCGTGAAACGCCGATCAGGATGATATCGGCTTTGTCATAATAATGAGTGCGGGCTCCATCATCATTGTCCAAAGCAAAATTTACGGCCTCGATCCGCTGGGCATAGTTGGTGTTGTGGGCGATAGAGTGGGACTTCCCGACCGAGTAGGAGGAGCGTGATAGCAGCTCATGCTCAAGGGGCGCCAGAAACGACGAAAAGATATCAATCATGAATCCATTGGATTCGGCCAAAATTTCCCGGATTTCCTGGTTGACCAGTGTATCGAAAATGATGGGGCGGGCTCCGTCGCTGTCTGCAGCGGCATTGATCTGCTGCACAATGGCCCGGGCTTTGTCTGGTGTATCAATATACGGCCTGGTCAGCTTGTTGAAACTAATGGTTTCGAACTGTGCCAGCAGGCTCTGCCCAAGGGTTTCCGCCGTAATTCCTGTGCCGTCGGATATGAAAAAAGCGGTCCGTTTCATGATTGGCAAGCCTCTTTGTCCGGCCGCAGCGGGTCCGGGCTGCTATAGTTAAAAAATTTTGATGTGTTTGATAGTCGGGCATTTTTGCCGATTTTGCTAAACTGGGCTACTAGGCCTGCGGAGTCTGCTCCGTCTGGGTTTTAAATACGAATTGGAGAGGTTACCTTGGTAGAGTACGTAGTTTCCCTCGATAAGCTCGGCGTGCATGATGTGGAGCGTGTAGGGGGCAAGAACGCATCCCTCGGCGAAATGATCAGTAATCTGGCGGGTGCTGGTGTTTCCGTCCCGGGTGGTTTTGCGACTACAGCTCAGGCGTTCCGCGATTTCCTGGAACAGAGCGGGCTCAACCAGAAAATCAATGATGTTCTTGACCGGCTGGATGTGGAAGATGTGAACGCCCTGGCCAAAACGGGCGCCCAGATTCGTCAGTGGGTGCTGGATGCACCGCTTCCGTCCCAGCTGGAAACGGATATCCGCAGCGCCTTTTCCGGGTTGGCCGGGAGCAATCACAACCTGGCTGTGGCTGTTCGCTCATCAGCAACGGCAGAGGATCTGCCAGATGCCTCATTTGCAGGCCAGCAGGAAACATTCCTGAATATCCGGGGGGTGGAAAATGTAATCCTTGCCATCAAGGAAGTATTTTCTTCGCTCTTCAATGACCGGGCTATTGCTTACCGGGTGCATCAGGGGTTTGATCACAAGCTGGTGGCTCTCTCCGCAGGCGTACAGAAAATGGTGCGCTCGGAAACGGGAACCGCGGGTGTGATGTTTACGCTGGATACCGAGTCCGGTTTCCGGGATGTGGTTTTTATTACCGCTGCCTATGGGCTGGGGGAAACCGTTGTGCAGGGTGCGGTGAACCCTGATGAGTTTTATGTACACAAGGCTACGCTGGAGGCGGGCCGGCCGGCGATCCTGCGCCGCAATCTGGGCAGCAAGGCCATCAAGATGGTTTATGGTGATGAAGCCCGGGCAGGCCGTTCAGTCAAAACGGTTCAGGTTGACGATGCTGAGCGGGCCCGGTTTTCGATTACGGATGATGAAGTTCAGGAGCTGGCCAGGCAGGCCTTGATCATCGAGAAGCACTACCAGCGGCCTATGGATATTGAATGGGCCAAAGATGGTGATGATGGCCAGCTGTATGTGGTTCAGGCCCGTCCGGAAACGGTAAAAAGCCGCGCCAACGTCAATATCATGGAGCGTTACCTGCTCAAGGAAAAAGGCGTTGTCCTTGCCGAGGGCCGGGCGATTGGCCAGCGCATTGGTGCCGGCCCCGTCAAGGTTATCCATGATGTGTCCGAAATGGACCGGGTTCAGCCAGGTGATGTACTGGTCTCCGATATGACCGACCCGGACTGGGAGCCGGTGATGAAGCGGGCCAGTGCCATTGTGACCAACCGGGGTGGCCGTACCTGCCACGCAGCCATTATTGCCCGGGAGCTGGGTATTCCGGCTGTTGTGGGCTGTGGCAATGCGACGGATGTGCTGAAGGATGGCCAGCGGGTCACTGTATCCTGTGCTGAGGGTGATACCGGATTTATCTTTGAGGGTGAGCTGGGCTTTGATGTTCGCAAGAACTCGGTTGATGCCATGCCGGAGCTGCCGTTCAAAATCATGATGAATGTGGGCAACCCGGACCGGGCTTTTGACTTTGCCGGCCTGCCCAATGCCGGGGTAGGACTGGCCCGTCTGGAGTTCATCATCAACCGGATGATCGGGGTTCACCCCAAGGCGTTGCTGAACTTTGCCAGTCTGCCGCCCGAAATCAAAACCAGCGTTGAGAAACGTATTGCTGGCTATTCCTCGCCAGTGGACTTCTATGTCGAGAAGCTGGTGGAGGGAGTCAGTACCCTGGCAGCAGCATTCTGGCCGAAGAAAGTCATTGTCCGGCTGTCTGACTTCAAGTCAAACGAGTACGCCAACCTGATTGGCGGCAAGCTTTACGAACCGGAAGAGGAGAACCCGATGCTGGGCTTCCGGGGAGCCTCGCGGTATATCAGTGACTCGTTCCGGGACTGCTTTGAGTTGGAATGCCGGGCCATGAAGAAGGTCCGTGACGTGATGGGGCTGACTAACGTCGAACTGATGGTACCCTTTGTGCGAACTCCGGGGGAGGCCGAACAGGTTGTGGATCTGCTGGCTGCCTATGGACTGCGGCGAGGTGAGAATGGCCTGCGGATCATCATGATGTGCGAGCTGCCTTCCAACGCCATTCTTGCAGATGATTTCCTGCAGTTCTTTGATGGTTTCTCCATCGGCTCCAACGACATGACCCAGCTGACTTTGGGGCTGGACCGGGATTCCGGCATCATTGCCCACCTGTTTGACGAGCGGAACCCAGCGGTCAAGAAAATGCTTAGCAGTGCCATCCAGGCCTGCCGCAAGGCCGGAAAATATGTGGGTATTTGCGGTCAGGGACCTTCAGATCATCCGGATCTGGCCCGATGGCTGATGGATGAGGGGATTGAAACGGTATCCCTGAACCCGGATTCGGTACTGGATACCTGGTTCTTCTTGGCAGAAAAGAAAGCCTGATTCCAGCCGGAGTTCGGGCCGTTATAGAAAACGGGGCAACGCCAGAACGTTGCCCCGTTTTCTATGCAGCCTATTTATTCCCGGAGGGAAACAGGCTGCCCAGCTTCATGGCCAGCATCGGATTGCCGCCTGTTTTCAGGCGGCCAGATATGAATGCCTGGGTGCCACTGATTTCACCGCCAACCAAGCCTTTCAGGGTCTCCCGGTCAGTCGTGAGCGTGACATCTGCTTCTGGCGCGCAGCCCGCTTCAAGAGTGCAGGTTCCTTCCCTGACAGTTACAAAGTAGTCTCCAGAGTCGCTGATCCTGAACTGGAAGATCAGGTCAAGTCCAGCGGCGGCAGCCGGGTTGAATCTCGCCTGCATCAACTGGAGGGTTTTATCGAGGTCGCTCATGGGGTGGCCATCCTGGTAATGGAAAGCGGATGGCCTCCGGCCGGAGGCCTCCGTCAGTCAATGCCGCCGCCGGAACAGCGGGAGGGGCTGGTCCGCAGCGGCCTGATAGGCTGTACTATAATCGGCCAGCCCGGCCAGCGCAGCTTCAGGATTACAGTCTGCCCGGATGGCGAAGCTGTCAAAGCCGCAGCGCTGCATGAAGAACAGCTGGTCACGCAGCACGTCTCCGATAGCACGGATTTCGCCATGGTAGCCATGGCGCTCCCGCAGCAGCCGGGCCGTGGAGTAATGACGGCCATCGGTAAAGGCAGGAAAATTCAGGGCAATGACCGGAAGCTGCTGCAGGCCAGCGGCTGGCACGTCCTCAATGGCCTCATCACTGTCCAGCCAGAGGCCCACGCCATCTTCGCGGGTGTTTAACATCGTGGCCTGTTCCAGCCACAGGGGCAGGGGCACGATCAGCGGACCCTGTCCGGGCAGATCCTCAACCCTAGTCTCCCGGGAAACCAGTTGCCATGGGTCGTCAACCACAGCCCCATGCTTAATCAGCTGCATATACACGCTCCTTGAACGGGGCCATGCCGGTCCGGCGGAAGGTTTCGATAAAGGTTTCCTGGCTCTGGCGCAGGTCGAGGTAGACCTGAATGATCCTGGCGATGATTTCCGGGATATCCTCCCGGGCAAAAGAGGGACCCAGAATCTGGCCAAGGCTGGCGTTGCGGCC